>NZ_JMDX01000034.1:0-36114 GCF_000935845.1 Paenibacillus sp. E194 | reverse complement strand
TTGACAAGCCATTGAAAGACTTGATTCAGAATGTCTATCAGAGGTACGACGGTAAGTATTATGGATATCGACAAATCCAGCTGTTCCTACTTCAAGATCACGGTGTGTGGGTAAACCACAAGAAAGTTCTACGCTTGATGCAGGCCATGAACTTACGATCCAGCATCCACCGAAAGCGTCGTTGTAACAATTCCTCATCCACAGGTGGCTTGCTACAACGGCAGTTTCAAGCCGAAGTTCCCAACCAAAAGTGGGTAACCGATGTCACTCAGTATCGTGTAGAAGATAAATGGTTGTACCTTTCGGCCATCAAGGACTTGTTCAATAATGAAATTGTAGCTTATCAGATGAGCTTACATAACGATAATCAACTTGTTCTCCAAACGTTTGAGAAAGCCTTCAATAAGACGAAAGACGTGACTGGTTTGATCGTTCATAGCGATCAAGGGTTCCAATACACGTCCTACGCTTACCATGACATGCTGCCGAAGGTTGGCGTCCAAATCAGCATGTCTAGGAAAGGCAATTGTTACGATAATGCCTCTATGGAGAGCTTCTTCTCGCATCTCAAAACGGAAGGGCTCTATCCTTATCATATCCGAAGTTTGGACGAGGCACAAAGTCGAATTGAAGAATATATTCATTTTTATAATCATAATCGACCACAAAGAAAGCTAAAGAAGCTGCCGCCAGTAGAGTACCGACGACAGCTTGCTGTATAGGTGTTTTTTCTATGTCCACTAAATGGGGTCTTGCCCACCATCCTGAAAATGAACTTTGGGTTCTTTTTAATGAAATAGTTACCAACATAATGTACCTCAAGTACCACTGTCTTCACTTGGCACCGGGCTGCAAGATATCCAAAACATAGATTTTTAGTCTATTTCCGGGCATATGTTCATGATCAATTGCCAACGTATGCAGGAAAGACGGTTTGATTTTTTTAAAATTTCTTCTTGCTCATTAATTCCGATCCTGCTATTATGAAGAAGCATTAATTTTGGAAAGCGAATATTCAATATATATTTAGGATCTTTCCAAGCAGATAAACTTTGACCACTTCCTCTCTGGAAGTTAAGGCCATACGGACAGCCGGGTCAAATGCCGACTGGCAACTTTTCGTTGCCTTATTGATTGAGTTAAAAGCTCAAATTTTATAAGTTGGTTACTTTACAACCAGTGCAATACGCACACAACTTGTGAAACGGTCAATAAGAGTGGTAAAGGCATTATTTGCTATATAGACTCTGATCCTAACAAAATATATTTGAATATAAGAGCTCTTCCATGAAACGATGAGTCCTAGGGGTGACTGATAAGCACGCTAGGAGTTTGTTCTGTCATGTTTATTGGGAATATCTTATTTTTTAAATATATCAAGCAAGTGTGATGCGCATGGTGCGTGTTTCACTTGCTTTTTTTGTTGCCGTTTTTACAGTGAAAAAAATTGAATTCGGTGAGGAGATTGAAAAATGGGAAAAGCACTAATCATTGGCGCCGGTGGCGTAGCATCTGTAGCAGTTCATAAATGCGTTCAAAACAGCGAGGTCTTCGAAGAAATCTGCATCGCCAGCCGTACGAAGTCCAAATGCGATGATCTGAAAGCAAAACTGGACGGCGGCAAAACTAAAATTACAACCGCACAGGTCGATGCCAATAACGTTGAAGAGCTCATCTCTCTGATTAACGAAGTCAAACCGGATATCGTGATGAACTTGGCTCTGCCTTACCAGGATCTGACGATCATGGATGCCTGCCTGGCTACCAGAACGCATTATATGGATACGGCAAACTATGAGCCGGAAGATACGGCGAAATTCGAATACAAATGGCAGTGGGAATATCGGGAACGCTTCGAAAAAGCAGGAATTACAGCACTGCTCGGCAGCGGATTCGACCCTGGTGTAACCGGCGTATTCTCGGCTTATGCGCTGAAACACTACTTTGACGAAATCGAATATATCGACATTCTGGATTGCAACGGCGGGGATCACGGTTATCCTTTCGCAACCAACTTCAACCCGGAAATCAATATCCGCGAAGTGTCTGCCAATGGCCGCTACTGGGAAAACGGGGAATGGATCGAAACAAAACCGATGGAAATTAAGCGTGAATATAACTTTGCTCAAGTCGGTCAAAAGGACATGTATCTGCTGTACCATGAAGAGCTCGAGTCTCTTGCGCAAAACATCCCTGGTCTGAAACGCATCCGTTTCTTCATGACTTTCGGCCAAAGTTATCTCATGCATTTGAAGGCGCTTGAAAACGTAGGAATGACCTCCATCGAACCAATCGAATACGAAGGAAAACAAATCATTCCGCTTCAATTCCTGAAGGCTGTACTTCCGGATCCGTCCTCCCTTGGACCTCGTACAGTAGGCAAAACGAACATCGGCTGTATCTTCAAAGGGAAGAAAGACGGCCAAGACAAGACGTACTATGTCTACAATGTTTGCGACCACCAAGAGTGCTATAAGGAAGTGGGCTCCCAAGCCATCTCCTATACAACGGGCGTTCCTGCCATGATCGGCGCGGCGATGATCCTCACCGGCAAATGGAACAAACCGGGCGTATACAATGTCGAAGAGTTCAATCCAGATCCATTCATGGAGGAGCTGAACAAATGGGGACTTCCATGGGTAGAAGACTTCAACCCTGTGCTGGTTGACGCCTTGCCTGAGGAAGCTAAAGAGCCGGAGCTTGTTCGTTAAGATGCGGTTCGAGGAATTACCGACACCCTGTTTTGTAGTCGATGAAGCACTAATCGAGAAAAACCTGAAAATATTGAACGGCGTCATGCAGCGTACGGGAGCCAAAATTGTACTGGCGCAAAAGGCTTTTTCCATGACTGCGATGTATCCGCTCATCGGAAAATACTTAAGCGGTACGACCGCGAGCGGATTATTCGAAGCACGACTGGGTCACGAAGAAATGGGCAAAGAAAATCATGTCTTTGCCCCAGCTTACCGTGAAGATGAGATCGATGAGATTATTTCTATTTGCGATCACATCATTTTCAATTCCTTCTCCCAGTTGGAAAAGTATAAAGCGAAGGCTCTTGCTGCTGGTAGAAAAATTGGCCTTCGTATCAATCCGGAATGTTCAACGCAAGTGGGGCATGAGATCTATGATCCTTGTTCGCCGGGCTCAAGATTTGGCGTCAAAAGGGAGGATTTCCAGCCGGAACTGCTGGAAGGCGTTTCGGGATTGCACTTTCATACCCTTTGCCAACAGAACTCGGACGATTTGGAGACCACGCTGAATGCGGTTGAAGACAAGTTCGGACCTTGGCTGCCGCAAATGGAATGGATCAATTTCGGCGGCGGTCATCATATCACGAGAGAAGACTACGATATCCCGAAGCTCGAGGCTTGCATAACGCGAATGCAAAATAAATACGGCTTGGAAGTATACCTCGAACCCGGAGAAGCCATCGCGCTTAACGCGGGCTATATGGTCACCTCCGTGTTGGATATCCATCGCAACGGCATCGAGATTGCAATCGTGGACACGTCGGCTACCTGTCATATGCCGGATGTTCTGGAAATGCCTTATCGTCCACCTCTTGTCGGTTCGGGCGAATTCGGGGAGAAGCCATACGCTTACCGACTCGGTGGTCCGACCTGCCTTACGGGCGATGTCATCGGAGACTATTCCTTCGATCAGCCTCTCAAGAGCGGCGACAGATTAGTATTTGAAGATATGGCAATCTACTCCATGGTCAAAACCAATACCTTCAACGGCATGCCGCTGCCGGCCATCGCCGTGCAGGAGAAGGATGGGAATTGCCGCGTCGTGCGCGAGTTCGGTTATCAGGATTTTAAGATGAGACTAGCTTAATGAATAACCAAAGCCTTAACTCCGATAGGAATTAAGCATGAATATAACTTGGCTGAAGTCGGCCAAAAGGACATGTATCTGCTATTCGGCGTAAAATGGAAAGATTTCAAGCCGGAACTGCTTAGAAAGGTTGTGACAGCATAAAATGGACCACCGTAACACGCCGCTATTTACAGCTCTGAAAGAACATGCGGCGAGCAATCCCGTACAATTTCATATTCCCGGTCATAAAAAGGGCGTAGGAACTGACAGTGAGTTCAGAGAGTTTATAGGCGATAATGCCCTATCCATAGATTTGATTAACATCGCGCCGCTGGATGATCTCCATCAGCCTACCGGTGTTATTGAAGAAGCGCAAAAGCTTGCAGCCGACGCATTTGGTTCAGATTATACTTATTTCAGCGTACAGGGGACGAGTGGTGCCATTATGACCATGATTTTGTCTATATGCTCGCCTGGGGACAAAATTATCGTACCACGCAATGTGCACAAATCGATCATGTCGGCCATCATTTTCTCCGGCGCGAAGCCAGTATTCATATCTCCGGTTCGCGACGAGAATCTTGGAATCGATCACGGCATTACAACCAAATCCGTACAGCGTGCATTGGATCGCCATCCGGATGCCAAAGCGGTTCTGGTTATTAACCCGACATATTTCGGCGTATGCGCCAATCTGAAGGAAATCGTCGATCTTGCCCACAGCCGCCATGTTCCAGTGCTCGTAGACGAAGCGCATGGGGTGCTTATCCATTTCCATGAGGATCTGCCGATGTCCGCTATGGAAGCCGGTGCAGATATGGCCGCAACTAGTGTGCATAAGCTTGGGGGTTCTATGACACAAAGCTCGGTTCTCAACCTGAATACAAAAAACGGCTACGTGAATCCGCAGCGAGTGCAGACGATTATCAGTATGCTGACAACAACTTCTACTTCATACGTGCTGCTTGCATCATTGGACACATCCAGACGCAATCTAGCGATTAACGGCCATGACATGGCGCAAAGAACGATTGATCTTGCCCAAAAAGCCCGCCGCAGCATTAATGAATTGGAAGGTCTGTACTGCTTCGGTGAAGAAATCCTTGGGGACGAGGCCACCTTTGATTATGATCCGACCAAACTCACCATCCATGTCCGCCATCTGGGCATTACAGGCTTTGAAACGGAAAACTGGCTGCGTGCGCATTATAACATTGAGGTCGAGCTCAGCGATATGTACAACATCCTCTGCCTGGTTACCCCGGGCGACAATGAGGAAACGGTATCGGTACTGCTTACAGCTCTCCGCGAGCTAGCTGAAACGTATTACAATGTGAACACTGCAAATGAGCTAATCGTGAAGATCCCGGAAATTCCTCATCTCTCCCTGATTCCAAGGGATGCCTTTTATGGAGATACCGAAGTCATTCCGTTCAAAGAATCAGCTGGTCGAATCATTGCTGAGTTCATATATGTCTATCCGCCGGGTATTCCAATCCTGCTGCCGGGCGAAGTGATCTCCCAAGACAACATCGATTACATTGTCGATCATGTGGATGTGGGGCTTCCGGTGAAAGGACCGGAGGATCGGTACATCCAAAATGTGAAGGTGATCGTGGAAACCGACCCGATCTCCTAAATCTGCATACCTTACGCGTCGAGTGCACCACGAAGCGCCGTCAATGCCAATCTGGCCATTTTGATTGAAGGGCAGACGGGCGATATAGTCCGTCTTCGGCTCTCCTTCGAAGCTATACATCGGCCACCCCGAAGGGGCATGGACTTGTATTGTTGAGGCGTGGAGTGGTAACAGTTGCGATACTGTACCTCTGTCCATTACAGATTTCTAAGTGAGTTTTCAATAGAATGATCAATAGAGTATGTTAAGAGCGTGTTTTGAACAATCTTTTTTCAAAACACGCTCTTTTTTATTGTTCTTTTATCAAGGTTATTAAGATTAATGCTGTCCGAAGAAACTGAAAAATAAAGTGTTAGACTGCCTTGGCCTCACTAAGCAATACCAGGATAGTTTGTTACGTCATAGTGCATAAATTCTCACTATAAATAACTAGGGGTGAGAGATATGAACATAAAATCAATGCGTTTAGATTATATTTATCAAAAAGTTGCTCAAGCATCGCCCGAGGAAAAGCTTGAATTATTCAGAAACGAAATGATGGCTCCAATGACTCGCTGTTTATCTGATGGCAGGACGGGGGAGCAGTAGGCGACGAACCTTTACAAGAGGAGGGAACTTAGCATGCTTGAAACAGTGCTCACGATTACTTCGATGCAGACGCCCGAAGAAGCTCGGGCCTTCAAAACACTTAACGAAGAATGGATCGCCCGAATCTTCACCATCGAAGAGGCGGATCGGGTGATCCTCGATAATCCGGTGGAGAACATCGTGAACAGAGGAGGAGACGTACTCATCGCACGCGATAGCGATTCGATCGTCGGATGCGTTGCACTCGTGCCGACTGGTGCTGGGGTGTTTGAACTCTCAAAGATGAGCGTTATACCCGAGTTGAGAGGACGTGGATACGGACGGAGAATCATCCATACCGCCATTAACCGTGCACGCGAACTTGGCGCAACATCGATCTTTTTGGGCAGCAGCACCAAGCTGCCGAACGCCGTTCATCTTTACGAATCGGTTGGGTTCAAGCGTGTTCCTGTCGAGCAGATCGGATCCATGCCCTACGTAAGAGCGGATGTGTTTATGGATATGGAACTAAAGTGAACGGAGACAAAATTAACATTGGTAAAAAAGAGTGGAACCATATAATTGTGCCGACCAAATAAAATTACAGGTCGGCACAATTTTTTCTTGTGGAAGCCAATTATTTTCATTCCTTTTCTTTAATAAGCGATGCCGACACGGCTATTCTCATATGCTTCTTTATTTATCAATGACCAGGCAAAATGAGCAGTATCGCCCACTGTAATTTTCGATCCGTTCAATGGTAGCACATCTACCTCAGTTCGGTACATGCCCGTTTTTTCGCCATCGATTAAATGGGTAGGACAAATGATCGTCCAGCATAGCCCGCTATTTTTTAAGGCTAGATAAGCAGCTAAATGATCTTCGGCAGCTGTGGTACTTCTTCTTTTTGATTCTTCCGATTGGAACCGATAGATCTTCGGATTCATGCGAGCTTGTAAAATACCCGCTGTTCCAATTGTAACGATTCGGCTTATCCCCTCTTTTTTCATATTTTTAATAATGGTTTGCATACTTTTCGACAACGTGCCATTCCCATCTGTTCCAAGAGCACTGATAACGATATCAACTTCCTTTAACGCCTTCTTCACATCATGTTCATCTAATACATTTCCCTCTATGATCTGTAAATTCCTATGCGAAACTGCAAGCTTATTCTGATCACGCACTAAGACCGTAATATCATGCGAATCGTGTAATGCTAGTTTCAGTAGCTCTGATCCAACTCTCCCTGTTGATCCCAATATACATATTTTCATTTTCCTTCTCCCTTACTCTCTATTCTTTCTTTAAAAGTGGTAGAGACCGTTGGTTCACGCCATGATGGGCAGATGGTAAAGACCTTGCACAGCAAAGCAGCATCTGAATGTGCCTACTTTGATAGCGGACACGTTTGAATCATCTCAATAAACCCGCATGCTGCCATGGAAAGCGGCATGTTGCGCATAATCATAATCCCCACGTGAGATGGTGGCAGCCGCACTTCCAATTGAATCTCGAAGAGGGTGCCCTCTTCCAGCTCTTTCGACACAAATTCTCTCGTCACGTAAGAGATTCCGAGTCCTTTCCGAGCAAACTCGATGAGAAGATCCACGCTTCCGACCTCAATTTTAGGTGCGAGCTTATAGCCGTAGCTTTGAAATAATTCCGTAATGGTCATTCGTGCCCTGCTATTACGCGAGAACAGGATAATTGGGTACTGGAGCAGCATATCCAGCGTTAAAACCGCATCCTTGAGCTCGGCATAACGTGTCCCCGCTACGAAGCATTCCTGCAGCTGAAAAGTCTCCCTCACTTCAAGTTGGGTATCGACGATAGGCATACGGATGACGCCTAAATCAATTTTCCCTTCTTTTAAGAAGGAAATGATTTCCGGCGTAGTTCCATGATTCAGGTGAAGTCTGATCCCGGGATGCTTCTCATGAAAGTCCTCCAAGTACGGGAGCAAATAATGCTTGAACAGCGAATCGCTTCCGCCAATCCGCAGCTCGCCGCTGTCCAGATTTTTAAGTGCTTCCATTTTTTCTTCGGCCAGCGATATTAAGATCTGTGACTGCTCTATGTAGGAATACAGTATGGCGCCCTCTCTCGTCAGCCCAACGCCCTTGGAATTTCGGTAAAACAAAGTGACGCCGAAGCTGTTTTCAAGCTGTTTGATGGCGTGGCTGACGCTAGGTTGGGTTAGAAATAAGGCCTTGGCGGCCTGAGTCAAGCTGCCTGTCTTCGCAGCCCAATAAAAAACCTTGTACAATTCGTAATTAATACTCATAGATGTGGTCTATAGCTCCTGTGAAATATATTTATTACTTGTATAGATGATATTCGTATTATAGTGGAACTACGAAATAGAAACCAGAGCTTGATTAAGAGAGCGCTGCTTGAAGGAGAGAGAAACATGGAGCCGACCACTTTTGTTTTGTTTGGAGCGACAGGCGATTTAGCCAAAAGAAAAATATACCCTGCCCTCTACAACTTGTATATCGATCGGAAGCTGCCGCAATCCTTCTCCTTATTTGGTCTTGGGAGAAGAGAACTATCTGATGAATCGTTTCAGGCAAATGTCGAGCAGTCTATCCGTACTTTTTCCAGACGAGAAGCGAACAATTCTGCGTTAATCAAAGATTTTTTGAGCGCATTCCGTTACAGCGTTCTTGATATAGATCGCAAAGAAGATTATAGGAAGCTGCTGCAACTGATTGAACAGAGGGAAGAAGAGCTGCACATTCAGCCCAATCGCCTGTTTTATTTATCTGTCGGACCTGCATTTTTTGAAACGATCACAGCGAGTATTAAGGAAAGCGGGCTCGGTTCCGCGAATGGCTGGAAGCGTCTCGTGATCGAGAAGCCTTTCGGCCATGATTTGAAATCTGCTCGTGATTTAAATCAGAAGCTGAGCAAAGCTTTTTCGGATCATGAAATTTACCGAATCGATCATTATCTCGGCAAGCCGCTAATCCAGAAGCTTGAGATTTTGCAGCAAAATCCGGTTCTTAATGCCTTATGGACGAATCGTTATATTGCTAACGTGCAAATTACGGCAAACGAGACCGTCGGCGTAGAGGAAAGAGCGGGTTATTACGATCACGTAGGCGCCGTAAGAGACATGTTCCAAAACCATATGCTGCAATTACTGATGATGCTGACAAGTCATCTTCCAATCAATAGCGACTCGGAAATGGTGCGCTTTAAGAAGAAAAAGGTGATGGAAGCTCTCGAGCCGCTGCAAAAAGAGGAAGTGAGCGCGAGCATTATCCGCGGGCAGTACAAAGCAGGAACCGTTCAAGGTAAGCCGGTAATCGGCTATATTTCCGAACCAGGGATCGCTTCTACTTCCATGAACGATACGTTTATTGCCGCTAAATTGGAGATCAATGATTTCTTTTGGCGCGGCGTTCCTTTTTATATCCGGACAGGCAAGCGAATGAAAGAGAAATCAACGCGAATTGTAATTGAGTTCAAGGATCTGTTAACGAAGTCCTCACAGGCAAATACAGAAGGAAAATCGCCTAACCTTCTAGTATTTGAAATTAGTCCTAACGAGGGCATTACGCTGCAATTAAATACAAGGGATCCTTTGCATAAAGGGGAGTTCAAGCCCCTTCAGATGAACTTTCATGAGAGCAAGGGCGATGTTCCCGAAGCTTACGAAAATTTGATTTACGATGCATTGCAAGGAGATCCTACGTTCTTCGCACATTGGGATGAAGTCGAATTGTCGTGGCAATGGGTTCAACCGATCCTGGAAGCATTCGAGGAGAATCTGGTTCCGCTTCATCGGTATGAGGCGGGCACTTACGGACCTGCCGAATCCGATGCGTTATTGGCGCAGGACGGCTATCATTGGTGGTTCGATGACAAACCAGAACAACATATTAAAACGGAAGAAGGAGAACAATATGCTTACCAAGGAAACCATTGATCAATTAGCTGTCGATACGATCCGAACATTGTCTATCGATGCTATCAACCGTGCCAATTCCGGTCATCCGGGGCTGCCGATGGGAGCGGCGCCGATGGCATACGCCCTTTGGTCCAGACTTTTAAATCACAATCCCAGCCATGCCAAATGGTTTAATCGCGACCGCTTCGTTCTTTCTGCGGGTCACGGATCTGCCTTACTCTACAGCCTGCTGCATTTGTCGGGATATCAGGTGTCGCTTGACGATTTAAAACAGTTTCGCAAGCTGAACAGCAAAACGCCAGGGCATCCCGAATATGGGCATACAGATGGCGTAGAAGCGACAACTGGACCTCTGGGACAAGGGTTGGCGATGGCAGTGGGGATGGCGATGGCTGAATCTCATTTAGCCTCGAAATTCAATCAAGATGGTTTCCCGGTAGTCGATCATTATACGTATGCGCTTGTTGGAGACGGCTGCTTGATGGAGGGAATCTCTTACGAGGCGATGTCCATGGCAGGACATATGAAGCTTGGAAAGTTAGTCGTATTGTATGATTCCAACGACATCTCGTTGGACGGAGAGCTTAATCTCTCCTTCGGCGAAAATATGCAAAAAAGAGCGGAATCGGCCAATTGGGAATATATCCGGGTCGAGGACGGCAATGATATTTCCCAGATTACCGAAGCGATCGCGGCAGCTAAGCAAAATGATGACCAGCCGACGCTTATCGAAATTCGGACGATTATCGGTTACGGCAGCAAGGTAGCGGGAACGAACAAAGTACACGGCAATCCACTCGGCAAAGAAGAGGCGAAGGCGACCAAGGAAGCTTACGGCTGGAAGTATGAGGAAGAGTTCACCGTTCCGGAAGAAGTCAAAGCGCATTTCGAGCAGCTGAAACGTAAGGGCGAGGCCAAAGAAGAAGAGTGGAACAAATTGGTCGCTACCTATAAAGCGCAATATCCTGTGGAGGGTAAGGAGCTTGAGCAAGTCATCGACGGCTCCGTGTCGATTGAGGCCGCGGATGTCCTTACGTTCGACACTTCCAAATCGATTTCTACCCGCGTAGCAAGCGGCGAAGCGATAAATCATTACGTAAAAACCGTTTCTTCGATTTTTGGAGGAAGTGCGGATTTATCACATTCGACGATGACGGACATCAAAGGAGAGCAAAAGTTTGCCGTGGAGTCTTACTCGGGACGCAATATATACTTTGGCGTTCGTGAGCATGCTATGGGTGCAGCCGGCAATGGCATGGCCCTGCATGGAGGTGTAAAGCCATTCGTAAGCACCTTCTTCGTATTCAGCGATTATTTGCGCCCGTCTATTCGTTTGGCTGCGCTGCAAAAACTGCCTGTTATTTATGTGTTTACCCATGATTCCATTGCTGTTGGGGAAGATGGATCTACGCATGAACCCGTCGAGCACTTGGCTGCGCTGCGCACCATTCCGGGACTTACGGTCATTCGTCCGACCGATGCCAATGAAACGGCAAGCGCATGGGCGTATGCTCTGCAGCAAAATGAAGGCCCGGTAGCCTTGGTGCTGAGCAGACAAAATCTTCCTGTATATGAAGCGACCAAGGCCAATGTTGAAGGGGTAGCTAAAGGAGCTTATGTCTTGAGCGAAACGGGCGGTCAGCCGGATGTCATCCTGATCGGAACCGGATCTGAGGTTTCTCTGGCCATGAACGCCAAGGCGGAGTTGGAGCGGGACAACATTTCCGTACGCGTCGTTGCTATGCCGAGCAGAGAGCTGTTCGATCATCAACCCGAAGCGTATAAGCAGAGTGTTCTTCCTAATTCCGTTACGAAGCGGGTGGCCATTGAAGCTGGTATTTCGCTAGGCTGGGATCGTTATACGGGACAAGGCGGAAAAGTACTGTCAATCGATACATTTGGCGCCTCCGGATCTGGTACGGAGGTTATGGAGTACTTTGGTTTCTCCGTAAATGAAGTGGTTCGCCTTACGAAGGAATTACTGAATTAATAATAAATTAGCAACAAAATAATGGAGGAGGTACTTACCTATGAAATTCTTTATCGATACTGCAAATGTGGAAGACATCAAAAAAGCGTATAAAATCGGCATCTTATCCGGTGTTACGACGAATCCGTCGTTGGTCGCCAAGGAAGGTGTGAAATTTGAAGATCGAATCGCTGAGATTTTGCGGGAAGTACCCGGAGTTGAATCGGTGTCCGCTGAAGTAACGCCTGATGCGGTGACAGCTGAAGACATGATCGCGCAAGCGAACGAACTAATCAAAATCAATAATAATGACAAAAACATCACGATCAAGCTTCCGATGACGCTCGCTGGGCTTGAAGCTTGCCGCTACTTGAGCGACAAAGGTGTGAAAACGAACGTGACGCTGATTTTCACCGTGAACCAAGCTTTGCTGGCCGCTCGTGCAGGTGCGACCTATGTCTCGCCATTCCTTGGCCGCTTGGATGATATATCGGAAGACGGCGTCCAGCTCGTAACGAAAGTCGCTGAATTGTTCCGAGTGCATAACCTGGATACGCAAATTATCGCGGCATCCGTCCGCCATCCGGATCACGTGACGCGTGTTGCGATGGCAGGCGCGCATATTGCTACGATTCCATTTACGGTGATTGAACAAATTTCCAAGCATCCCTTAACGGATCAAGGCATGGACAAATTCGCTGCCGATTGGAAAAAAACAGCAGGGATTTAAGTTGCGATTAAAATATACAAGATCAATATGTTTGCGCTGCTGGGCAAGCCTGGTTTCGAAGTGCAAAAAGCCGAGCTCATCAAACGTTTATCTACAAAGAGAGACAGAAATGACAGGGAGGGAATTGCAATGAAAAAACAGCAAATCGGCGTGGTTGGCTTGGCCGTTATGGGGAAAAACCTGGCCTTAAATATAGAAAGCAAAGGGTTCTCGGTTGCGGTATACAATCGTTCGTCAGAGAAAACGAATGAGCTTCTGGAGGAGGCGCAAGGCAAGAATTTCGTCGGCACATATAGTGTTGAAGAATTCGTCCAATCGCTCGAGACGCCGCGGAAAATTCTGATCATGGTCAAAGCGGGACAACCGACGGACGACACCATCAATCAGCTTGTTCCTTACCTAAGTCAAGGGGATATTCTCATCGACGGCGGTAACGCCTATTTCCCTGATACGCAAAGAAGAAATAAAGAGCTGCAAGCCAAGGGATTCCTTTTTATTGGCGCGGGTGTCTCGGGCGGCGAAGAGGGGGCACTGCACGGCCCCGCGATTATGCCGGGCGGGGAAAAAGATGCGTATGAATTGGTAGAGCCAATCCTGACCGCCATTTCGGCCAAAGTGAACGGCGATCCCTGCTCGACTTATATCGGAGAAGACGGTGCCGGCCATTATGTCAAAATGGTACACAACGGCATCGAATACGGTGATATGCAGCTCATCGGCGAAGCGTATCATCTGCCCAAGGATGTATTGAACTTAAATACCGGGCAGCTGCATGACATTTTCTCCGAATGGAACAAAGGCGAACTGGATAGTTATTTGATCGAAATTACAGCCGATATTTTCGCGAAGACCGATCCAGAGACCGGCAAGCCAATGGTGGATGTCATCCTCGATTCGGCAGGACAGAAAGGTACGGGGAAATGGACGAGCCAAAGCGCATTGGATTTGGGAGTTCCATTGTCCATTATTACCGAATCCGTGTTTGCACGGTTTATCTCCGCAATGAAAGAAGAACGCGTGGCCGCAAGCAAGCAGCTGAAAGGCCCCGCGGCGTCAAGCTACGACGGCGATCCCAAGGAATTTATTGAGGCTGTTCGCAAAGCTTTGTATGCCAGCAAAATCGCTTCGTATGCGCAAGGCTTTGCGCAAATGAGAGCTGCTTCCGACGCGTACAATTGGAATTTGAACTATGGCGGCATCGCGATGATCTTCCGCGGAGGATGTATTATCCGCGCAAGGTTTTTGCAAAATATTAAGGATGCATATGACCGGAACCCGGAATTGAAGAACCTTTTGTTGGACGAATACTTCAGTGGGATTATTGCTAACTATCAGGAAGCCTGGAGAAAAGTCGTATCGATTGCCGTAACTAGAGGAATTCCGGTTCCTTCTTTCGCTTCCGCTTTAGCTTATTATGACAGCTATCGGACAGAGAGACTGCCGGCTAATTTGCTTCAGGCACAGAGGGATTATTTTGGGGCGCATACGTTCGAGCGGCTTGATAAAAAGGGGAGTTTCCACTTTCAATGGATGGAAAACAATGAACAATAAGTGATTTAATATTGTGGAGTAATCCTTCAAACCTTATATAAATGAATAATTCAATAGAATATGTTAAGAGCGTGTTTTGATCAATCTTTTTCAAAACACGCTCTTTTTTTATGTATGGATTTGGAACGTGAAAACAGAGCAAACTTTGATAAAATAAACAAACAACAGCATGAGATAACGGGAGGTAGTTTCCATAGACGGAGATTTCACAATGCTGCTTGAGCTCTTTGAGCGGGCAGCATTATTGCTCATTATTTTGTTTTTCTTAACTCGTATTCCGAGCTTTAAGCAGATTCTGCAAAAGGAATCACTGACAACGAAGGAGTTCGCTGTCGTTACGCTTCTTTTCTGTACCTTTGCACTATTCGGTACCTACTCAGGCATCGATGTGGAAGGCTCGCTCGTCAACGTACGGATTATCGTAATTACGGCAGGGGGCATCTTGTTTGGGCCTTGGGTCGGTCTAGTGGTGGGCGTGGTGTCCGGAATCCATCGTTATTTGATCGATATCGGCGGGGTGACCTCGATTCCATGTCTCATCACGAGTATTATTGCGGGGCTGGTATCTGGGTATATTCATCTTCGAACACCTAAAGCAAAACGTTGGTTTATCGGGATTCTTGCCGGGATGGCTTGCGAGGCCTTAACGATGCTGTTGATCATTTTCATGGCGCAGCCTACTACATTAGGCAATGAGATTGTATCTAGAATTGCAACACCGATGATTTTAGGTCAACTGAATGTGGGATTGATCATTTTGTTGATTCAGAATGTAGAAAGTGAGCGGGAAGGAATCGCTGCGCAGCAAGCGAAGTTAGCTCTGGACATTGCGAATAAGACATTGCCCTATTTCCGGTCAATCAATACCGAATCGCTACACAAGATCTGTTCCATTATTAAAGAAGACATTCAAGCCGATGCAGTGGCGATTACGGATTCCTCGAGCGTGCTCGCTTACGTCGGTTTTGGGGAAGACCGCTATCAACTTCGGCATGAGATCATAAGTGATATGACCAAACAGACGATACGGAGCGGGGAGTTCATGATAAGCAACCATGCGTTGGACGATGCGATGCCCGGCATTCAATCCTTGCTTATTATTCCGCTGAAAGAGCGGGAAGAAGTGACGGGAACCTTGAAGATTTATTATCGGAAAGCGCATAAAATTACCTATCCGCTGCAGACTATGGCCGTCGGTTTGTCCCAGATCATTTCGACATTAATGGAAGTTTCCCGTGTGGAAGAGATTAAGGAGATGGCGAATAAAGCGGAGCTCAAAGCGCTGCAGACAACCATTCAGCCTCACTTTTTGTTCAATGCGCTAAATGCAATTGGATCCTCGATCCGAACTAGACCGGATCAAGCGAGGGAACTGATCGTCAATTTATCCGGATACTTACGTTATAATTTGGAGCTAACGGATGAATTGATCGATATCCATAAGGAGCTGGAACAGGTTCGGAATTACGTAGAGATTGAAAAAGCACGCTTCGGAAATCGGCTGCATGTCGTTTATGATGTGGATGAAGTCGCCGTGAAGATTCCGAGTCTCATCATTCAACCGTTAGTGGAGAATGCAATTGTCCACGGTATATTGAAGGAGAGAGGACCTGGAACGGTCACTATCTATGTCAAAGATACAGAAGAGTACATTCGGATTGGCGTGCGGGATACTGGCGTGGGTATCCGTGAAGATATCATCAAACAGGTGATAGAGGAGCGTGTTCCACCGAATCATATTGGTCTGTTCAATGTGTATAAGCGTGTGAAGCTCATTTTCGGGCATGGTGTTACAATGGAGCGCCTAGATCAAGGAACGAATATCTTTTTTGACATACAGAAGGAGACACGATGAGAGCAATAATTGTGGAAGATGAAGTTTTGGCCAGTGAAGAGTTGGAGTATTTGATTACCAAACATAGCCGCATTGAAATCGTGGAGCGATTCGAAGATGGCCTTGATGTGCTCAAATTTCTGCAGGAGAAGGAAGTCGATGCGATTTTTCTCGATATTAACATTCCATCCTTGGATGGGATGCTGCTAGCGACGAATATCAGTAAGTTCGCGCATAAACCGTATGTTATTTTTACAACAGCATATAAGGAACATGCAGCCCAAGCTTTTGAACTGGAAGCTTTTGATTATATCTTGAAGCCCTACGATGAGAACCGGATTGCCGCGATGTTACGTAAGCTGGAGACCGCCTTCGAACGGGATGTGCAGCAAGGAGGAAGTCCAAATCCTGCGGACAGCAGGCAAAGATCTGAGGAGAAACGCATTAATTTGTTGAAAAATGATAAGTATATCGTAACGGATAGCGATGACATCTACTATGCGGAAGCACAAGAGAAGGTGACCAACGTATTCACGAAGAGTGGTACCTACACAATGCCGATGAGTATATCGGAATTTCATGCCATGCTGCCACAAGATCGATTCTATCGTTGTCATCGTTCCTATACCGTCAATCTGTCCCAAATTCATGAAATCGTTCCGTGGTTCAACAATACCTACCTGCTGCGTCTACGTGATATGGATGCCAAAGTGCCCGTCAGCAGAAGTAAAGTCAAAGAATTTAGGCAGTTGATGCATATATAAATGCAGTTCATTCCGCAATCCCGTCATTTCATGTCGCTCATGGCTCAAGAAAGCGTTTTATCTTGTAAGATAAGGGTGTAAAAGCAAAGCGTAAGAGCTTTCACTTCCCTAGAGATAAAACACAACTCTTGATCATAGCAGAATGGAAAGAGGGATCTATCATGAGAACGCATCAAGCAACTGGGTCGCAAGTAAATCGATGGATGATCGTCCTTGGAACAATCATTGTACAAATGGGATTAGGAACCATATATACGTGGAGTTTATTTAATCAGCCATTAGCTGACAAGTTTGGATGGGAGCTTAGCTCCGTATCGATTACATTTTCCATCACTAGTTTTGCACTGGCTTTCTCGACACTGTTCGCTGGCAAAATTCAGGATCGTATCGGAATTCGGCGTATGACAATGATTGCAGGTGCTGTTCTCGGTGCAGGGCTAATCGCTAGCTCACAGGTTTCATCGTTGTGGATGCTGTATTTACTTGCTGGTGTGGTTGTTGGTTTTGCGGATGGTACAGCATATATCACATCACTATCGAATTTAATTAAATGGTTTCCTGAACGCAAAGGGTTAATATCGGGGATCTCGGTGGGAGCTTTTGGGACAGGCAGCTTGGTTTTTAAATATATCAATGCGAATTTCATCAATACGATGGGTGTCTCCTCTGCATTTCTGGTCTGGGGATTGATCGTGATGGTGATGGTAATTGCCGGTTCGTTCTTAATCAAAGAGGCCGTAATTACGGAAACACCTGCGAACGCAAATACTGGGTCGCAGAGTGGACGGAATTATACAGTGAAAGAAATGCTGCGTACGAAAGAAGCGTATATGCTCTTCATTATTTTATTCACAGCTTGTATGAGTGGATTGTACCTGATTGGTATCGTCAAAGACATCGGTGTACAGCTTGCTGGTCTTGATATCAGTACAGCAGCGAATGCGGTAGCTATGGTGGCGATTTTCAATACGGCCGGCCGGATCATTCTCGGTGCATTGTCCGATAAAGTAGGACGTATGAAAGTTGTAGCGGGAGCGCTTTTTGCAACGGCATTGTCAGTCATGGCTTTAAACTTCGTACCTTTGAACATGGGCATCTTCTTCACCTGTGTCGCGGTAATCGCATTCTGTTTTGGCGGTAATATCACAGTCTTCCCCGCGATTGTGGCAGACTATTTCGGCTTGAAGAATCAGAGCAAAAACTACGGAATCATTTATCAAGGATTCGGGTTAGGTGCCTTGGCTGGTTCGTTCCTTAGTGCTTTGTTCGGTGGTTTCCAAATTACCTTTACCGTCATTGCGGTCTTGTGTATGCTCTCGTTCCTGATTGCGATCTTTATCTCCGTACCTAGCGGGCGTAATCAGTCGAAGAAGAACCAAGAAGTGAAACCAGTAGTAAATCAAGAAGTGCTAAAACCGCGTTACAATGTGGGATAATCGCAGTGGAACCTCCTATATTGGAAAGGTCACTGAAAAGTGTTAGAAAATCAAACAGGTATCTTTCGCACAGATAAGCGGTGCAAAGACGCCTGTTTTTTTGTTTATTCTAATGCTCGTACTGTCTAATTAACTCCCTGTATTTGTTCGAGCAGCACTTGTGGACGCTTCACGTTTACCTCCACGGCATCGTCTAATACCCTCTAGAGTCAAATCTACCTCAAGATCCAACGTTTCACATTCATCCATTCGCATGATTCATGTCTGAATGTGCTCCTAAGCAGTATTCAATCTCATGTTCTGTAAAGCTAATGGGGGAAGCATTAATTAAAATTTAACATTTGATTCCGTTTTAAATAAGTTCCATTTTAGATAAATATAGTGAAATATGGATTAAAAGTATAGGTGATTTAATTCTTAGGGGAGGAGGATTTCATCCATATTCTAAAAAGGAGGTGTAGCGATGATTACACGAAGCAAAATGATGGCTTTGAGTCTCTGCTTTTGTATGCTGCTCGCTTTATTACCTACATCAGGCTTCGCCGAGGCCGATGTTGATGTCGCAGCTATAGCAGGTGCTGTACCGAATCCGTGGAAACAACAAAATATCGGTTCTCCTGCATTAACGGGCAGCGCTTCTTATGATCCAGGGGGTGATCAATTTACCGTAAGCGGCGCCGGCACAGACATCTGGGGCAAATCAGATCAGTTTAATTACCTCTATCAACCATGGACAGGAGACGGCGCTATCATTGCCCTTGTCTCTTCTCAGACCCATACACACGATTTTGCGAAGGCAGGAATTATGATAAGGGAAACGTTGAATGCCAACTCCAAGCATGTCGATTTGCTATTGACGCCTTCCAACGGGTTCACGTTCCAGTACCGAACTGAGACGGGCGGATCATCACAGAGTGTTAAAATTGCTTCGACGAGTCCGGCCTGGGTAAAGCTTGAACGCAAAGGCAATGTGATCAAAGGATATGTATCCAACAACGGGTTGAACTGGGGCGATCTGGGCAACTTGACTATTAATATGAATGCTTCGTTGTATGTAGGATTGGCTGTCACCAGCCATAATGTATCCAGCCTAAGCACGGCCACCTTTGACATGGTAAAAGTCAATGCCACCGGTGATGTATTCCCGCCAACAGAACCAACAAACCTGCAAGCAAACCAAGTAACGGATACAACTGCGAACATATCCTGGACCGCATCGCTGGATGATGTTGGTGTGAAGGGGTATGACTTATACAAAGATAATGTCCTGACGCAAGCGAATGTCCAGGATACTAGCTACACCTTTACTGGATTAACGCCGGATACCACCTATCAATTTACGGTCAAAGCCAAAGATGCGGCAGGAAATATATCCAATGCCAGCAGCCCTCTCACCGTAAAAACGACAAACCAAACCGACACGCAGGCCCCAACTGCTCCGACAGGACTTGTAAGCCCGAGCAAAACATCTTCATCAGTCAATCTGTCCTGGACGGCATCTACAGATAACGTAAGCGTCTATGCGTACGACATATATAAAAATGGCACACTCGCCGGAAACACGCCTGCGACATCTTTTCATGTAACGGGACTTAAGGCAGATACCTCGTATACCTTTACCGTGAAAGCAAGGGACTTAGCAGGGAATAGTTCCGCAGCTAGCAGTGCGTTGTCTGTCAAAACCAGCCCCGCCTCTTCCGATCCTTATACGCCAGAGGTTGTCGCTAACAACTTGGAAACCCCATGGGCTGTTGATTTTGCACCGGATGGGCGGATTTTCTTCACCGAACGCAACAGCGGCAGAGTCCGTGTCATTGTGAACGGGAAGTTGAAATCCACGCCAGTTATTACGCTGGGCTCGCCTTTCTATTATATGCCTAAGAGCGAAGGCGGCTTATTGGGCCTGGCCCTCGATCCTAATTTCGCCACCAATCATTACATGTATATCTACCATTCCTACAAAACATCAGACAACAAAGTTGCCAATCAGGTCGTTCGGCTGAAAGAGAACAACAACATCGCTACAGTAGACAAAGTCCTTATTACAAATCTTCCGGGTGCAGTCTATCACAATGGCGGCCGGATGAAAATAGGCCCCGACAACAAGCTGTATTTCAGTGACGGCAATTACGGCAACAAAGACGATACACTCACTTACCTTGGAGGGAAGATATTCCGTCTGAATTTAGACGGCACCATTCCAAGTGATAATCCGTTTGCCTCCTCGCCCATTTATAGCCGAGGACACCGGAATCCTCAAGGATTAGCATGGCAGCCTGGAACGAACCGTTTCTTTGCATCAGAGCACGGTGAATCATCTAAAGACGAGATCAACTACATTCAACCCGGTAACAATTACGGTTGGCCTAAATATGAAGGTGGGAATCAGAATCAACCAGGTATTACGCCTCCGCTCATTTATGCGAGTGGCACAACCTGGGCGCCCTCGGGCATAACTTTTGTAACGAAAGGGCCGTGGGCAGGTAATCTGCTTGTTGCCAATTTAAAAGGCAAACAGATCATTCGCATGATCGTAGGAGAGCAGAACGGCCAACCGACGATTAAGAGCAGTGATCTTACTTACTTGTTTGTAAATAAATACGGACGCATTCGCGACATTGTCGAAGCACCAGACGGATCACTCTATTTCGTCACCAGCAACAATGGCGACAAAAACGGTGACGGCACACCGGATAAACTTATTCGATTGGTACCTAACTTCTAGCGAATATGAATGTATACGACTTGGCCGTTTAAGCTTCTAGATGAAGAATAGACCTCCTATAAAAGTAGGAGGTCTATTCTTCATTTCATTTTAAAAGGAGTATGCGGAGCTTATTGCAATCGATAACCCGTTAGCTGTATGCATCACTATCTGCGATCACAAGCAAGACTCGCAGCGAGACCTGTGTTCCATAGCTCTGCTAAATCCAGTTAAGATTGTAGCGGCTAATACCATAAGTGCTCCAATCCAAGTCGTATGGATAAGTCCTATCGAGTCTGTAACAATTCCGCCTACAAAGGAACCTATCGCAATCCCGGCATTAAATGCAGCAATATTGATTGCCGATGCCACATCAACTGCACTAGGAACAAAGCGCTCAGCCAGTATCACAACATAGACTTGCAAGCCCGGCACATTCATAAATGCTAACAGCCCCATCAACAGAATCGTTATCAATCCAGCCACTTTAAATGGTGCTGTAAACATCAAAATAAATAAGACGACTGCTTGTACGATAAACATATAGAACAATGCACCAATTGGGTTTTGATTCGATAACTTACCTCCAATCATATTCCCAATCGCAATCGCGATACCGTAAGCTAATAAAATGACAGCTACTGTTCCTTCTTTAAATCCAGTGATGTCTTGAAGCAATGGTGATAAGTAGGTAAACACGACAAATGTTCCGCCATATCCTAATGCTGTAATGATGAACAAAAGCAATAACCGACCATTTGTCACAAGTTTAAGCTGATCACGAAAAGAAGTTTTTACTCCTTTACGCAAATTAGATGGAACAAGAATGCGATTTGCAATTAAAGCAATAACACCAATGATAACAATAGCAATAAAGGCTGTTCTCCAACCTAGCTGCTGTCCAATAAATGTCCCAAATGGAACACCAGTTACCGTAGCTACAGTAAGACCTGTGAACATAATAGAAATCGCACTAGCTCTGCGGTCTTCTGGAACTAAATCGGCAGCAATTGTCGATCCTATTGACATGAAGACCCCATGTGAAAATGCGGAGATCACACGTGCTACTAGCAATATCCCGATAGTCGTGGAGAGTGCAGCAACAGTATTGCCAATAATAAAGACAATCATGATCAAAAGTAATAATTTCTTACGTGACATGCTTGATGTCAAAGCTGTCAAAATCGGAGCTCCAAACGTCGCTCCTAACGCATATAAGGACACCGTTAATCCGGCCGTGGTTACGGGAATACGTAAATCATTTGCAATAAGCGGCAGCAACCCGACACTGATGAATTCAGTTGTTCCGATTGCAAAAGCACTTACTGCCAAGGCAAGCAATGCTAACATGCTTTGCTTTTTACTTAGTTCCATATTATCTCCTCCTTTTATCTGTTATATAAATGGGAACTTTCTTTCCAGCGAATAATAAATTTTGAAATGCATCCGTCTCAAAATGTCATATTGATTTTTAAGAAAGTATGGTATTCATCGGCCGGCAAATGTTATTATGAGATATATCATCCATAAAGAAAAGTACGCACTTTTAAGTTATATAGGAACCCAAAAGTAATATAGATACTTTTTAGTGCCTATAAGAAGGAGGAGAACCAAGATGCAAAAAAAGAAATACAATATCTCTGTGGAGGCGACATTAGAAGTCATAGGTGGGAAGTGGAAGTGTGTAATTCTTTGTCATCTGACTCATGGAAAAAAACGAACAAGCGAATTAAAGCGCCTCATGCCAAATATCACACAAAAAATGCTTACCCAACAGCTGCGCGAGCTTGAAGAGGATGGGGTCATCAATCGAATCGTGTACAATCAAGTTCCACCAAAAGTAGAATACGAGCTTAGTGAATATGGACGAAGCCTAGAAGGTATCCTAAGTTCGCTATGTGCATGGGGTGAAAAACATTTAACGAAAGTATATGGAGATAAATTTTCTGTTCTAGAAGAAAGTGTGTTGAATGAACAGCTTCAGTGAGGGGACATTCGGAGTTTGGTTAAGTAGAGGGCATATGTGTAAGAACCAATAGATTGAGAAGGGCTTTGCTTTCCGCAATGGAGGCGGAGCCCTTTTTGTATACCGACCTTCAGGCTCTAATTCGGTACTAATAGAACAGATCGAATCATATTCATATAAAAAAATAAGAAGGGGTGCTCCGTTATTTGATAAAAGTAAAGGTAGGCTTACGACCCATTGTAAGTAAGTTAAATATGCCCACTGTTCTGAAAACAGCTATCCTTCCAGGGGAATCCATTGAAAGATTATTTATTGCAACTCAAGTAGGAGAGATCTTTTACATAGGGGACGGGGATATAAGAACCTTTTTAGATATTCGCTCACGAATCATAACACTAGGTACCTCTGGTGGCGGGTATGATGAACGGGGATTGATAGGGCTAGCCTTTCATCCTGATTTTTATTTTAATGGTCTGTTTTATCTCCATTATTCAGTGGCTGGAACCCAAGGTCCAGGATCTCTTCCAGGTGAATTTGAATCTTTTAAGCCGAACCCGTGTGATCCTAAAACCTTAAACTTAAAGTGGATAAATCGAGAAACGCATTATGATCATATTGATACGGTTGAGGAATGGATTCTACATGCGAATGGACAACCTCAAAAACGGCGGACATTACTGAATATAAGAAGACCATTTTTAAATCATAATGGCGTCAATAGCTTAAACTTTTCACCTGAAACAGGAAAACTCATTTTGACAACCGGAGATGGCGGATCAGGCTATGATCCATTTAATTTAAGCCAAACGGATATGGAAATCGCGGGTAAAATCATTGAAATTGATATTTCCAAACCTACATTTATCGATAATCCGCCCGTAGTTACACGTTTTAATGAGCTGCCTGTGTCTATTCAGGAAACTCTTACGGTAATGGCCAAAGGGGGCCGCAATCTGCCAGGCATTACATTCCAAAGGTTATCCTATAATCAGTACATCAAATATGTAGGAAGTGTCGGACAGGATCTCGTAGAGTCGATTTTTGCATTCATTCATTATAATCCCATACTGGTTACTCAGCTTGTTCAAGCTTCTTCGACTTTGACGAATTCTGTACTTGACCAAGAAGGATTTATTAACTTTGGCTGGCGAGGGTGGGAAGGCGCTTTTCCTACTTCGTTCATTACAGGCTGTTCTGCAGATCCGGCTTTGGATGAGAAGACAATTTCTTATTATGATGAAGCGATCACAACTTCAGTGCGGCGTCTTCCTCCTCTTATTAGTTATTTTCATAAAGATCCCCGAGCCGATAAGTTTGGAGGTACTGCCCTTACTGGAGTCCAGACCTATATGGGAAATGCTATTCCCGGTTTAATGGGAAGCGTTGTGTTTACGGATCTCGCCAGAAATGAAGGATCCCCCCCTCCAGTTAGAGGAGTTTTAGCTTATACCAGGGTAAGAACGGATTGTAAACAGAGTGATTTTAGTGTGATTGAAACCGATTATGATTTTGGGTCTCAATCCGCTTATTATGTTAGTTTGGGATCGAATCTGAGTCAATCCAGACTGTATTTAGGGGTTTATGGCTCTGTAAAAGTGGCTGATCGTCACCAAGGAACCGTGTTTGAGATTGTTCCATAATTCCTAACTATTGATCGGGTTGAGCTCACTCACTACCGCGAAGTCCCTATGCTTAATGATAAAATTGCTGAACATATTATAGGGGTGGTTATCTACTCTCATTCATTTTTTTGAAACATGCGTGGGTTTATTTGAGTTGTAATTTTTTTTGCATTAACTAACGAATTCGAATGAAATGGGGAGTAGTTATCTCATGAGTGAAAAGCTATGGAAAATCAATGGCGTTGAGATATGCACAGAGAGTTTCGGCAATCCGAAGCATCCACCTGTCTTGCTGATTATGGGAGGCATGTGTTCGATGATCTATTGGGACGATGAGTTCTGCCAAGGTTTGGCTGACTCGGGCCGTTATGTGATTCGATTTGATAACCGAGATATGGGACGTTCCATTACCTATCCAACTGGGGAATCCCAATATACGGTGGTGGATATGGCTGATGATGCAGTCGGGGTGCTTGATTCATATGGAATTGACCAAGCGCACATCGTGGGATTGTCACTAGGTGGCATGATTGCACAGATCATCGCAGTAAGACATCCGCAAAGAGTTCTAACGATAACTTTGATTGCCTCAACAATCTTTGGATCTGATGATATCGACAGGGGGTTGCCTCCAATGGATGAGAAGATTTTTGCTCATCATGCCGATGCAGCAACACTGGATTGGTTGAATGAAGAGGCGGTTGCAACATACTTGGTCAACGGCTCTCGACTGATGTGTGGTACCAAGCATCACTTCGATGAGCATAGAGCGTATAAGCAAGTAAAACGCGAGATCAAACGAGCGAATCATCTAGTCAGTATGTTGAATCATGGACTACTGAAAGGTGACGACGCATACGAAGGAAAGTTAAAGGAAATCCATGTACCTGTTTTGGTTATTCACGGCACGGGTGATACAATTCTTCCCTTGGAACACGGTGTTGCACTTGCTAATGAAGTACCAAATGCATCCTTGTTAACGGTTGAGGGAATGGGACATGAAGTACACTTAGACGATTGGGATACGATTATTCAAGCAATTTCGAAGCACACATCGTTGGAGTAATCGTGGATGCAGCAATCAAATTGTTAACTTACGAAATAATAAAGCAGGGTTACAACACGCAGGCTTATTTATAAGTTTTAAAAAGCAATAGCGGCAGTCTAAGACTGAATTTTTCAGTTGGAGACTGCCGCTGGTTTTATATTGAAGTCAAGGTAATACTTTATTTCCTATAGACATCTGTTTCATCAGCCTGCCGGAGGCAGCTCAGTCAGCATATCCGCTAAGTCGAGGAAAAAATAATCCGTATTTTTCAGGCCCAATCCAACGATATCGAGATGATCCCAGGAATCCATGAGTCCTAAGTAGTTCCATTTCCCAATCTGCGGCTTTCCTTGGTAAGTAATGATTTGATCGTTTGATCCGTTTTTCGGGCCGTCCATGGAAATCGTATTTACCAGCCCATCATTTGGCCACCATTCCTCATCGATGACTACATGCCCTGGGGAATCGTACGCGAAGGAACCGACAAAATAGCTCGGCGGCAGCAATAACGGATTCATGAGCAGCTTTGGCGCATGCCATCCCGATAGCGGGGTACGATACGATTTGTTGGTGGCGATCGAGAAATAGTAGACGCTCGGATTTGCCTGTATTTGCTCGTTGAACTGTTTGGCCCCGTCAGGACTTAAATCCCACAGTGAGCTGTCTTTTGATATTCTCCAAAATTTACTGTTTATTACCCGTTGGAAATAATCGAAAAAGGAATCATCGGGCATTCGCTTCAATCCCCATTGATCCAATTTGAAATCATATAGGGGATGCTCTGCATTGCCAGAAGCTGCGGCAATCAAGCCAATCAGTTGGTGGATGAAGGGAATGACTCCCTCTACAAAATGCGTGAAGCTGGTGCCGTCATGCGGCGCGGCGAGGGAAACGAGGCTGCTAACATACGGAAGCGGTTGATCACTGAACAACGGGGATAGATCAGATGCAGCGGTGACAGCACGTTCAGAAGCATCTCCTTTTTCCAACAGATGAATCAGCATCCGTGAGGTTTGTCCTCCCATGCTGTGTCCAATTACATGAATTTGCTTCGGACGCCCCGTATTCGGGTCGATCTCTCCCCAAGATGGATACAGCCCTTCATACGATCTTCCATATCGCTCGTGACCGTACAGTTCCGAGTGGGCTCTGCCGTAATCTACGGTTCCCCCTTTAATTTGCGCATACAACTCACAGGCTCGATCCCAATTGCTCGATACCGTTCCTACCGCAGCTGTATAAACGGAATGTCCGCGTTTTCGAAGTGTTTCTTGAATATCGCCTAATCCGCCCCAGTATTTAAACGAAAACATCTCGTCTCTTCCCCAGCCTCCAAATCCATGAACTAGCAAGATAGGGAAGTCATTGTTAGCAATGGCATTGTTGACAATGACATCGTCGGCCTGCGCGTGAACAGACGGCAAGTTGTTAGGAAGAATAGAGTAAAAAAGAATAAAGAAGAGCAAAATGCAGCTTGACAGTTTACGAATCATAAATTGCCTCCTATCTAGTTTTGTAATCGTTTTCAAAACAGTTGCTCTCAAAATTCCGCTATTCTTTCTGTTCTAACATTGCTGGATTCATGAAGATACAAAAGAAGATTGTTGTGGATGTGTATGAAGGGAGGGTGTTGTAAGGACAGCTAGCATGATGTTTTATATATACATTTACCATATAAGTCTATTATTTACAACTATGTAAATTAAATATTTGCTAGTAAATAGATTTATGAAATGTTAGCCGTCAGTGATAGAATTGGAGAGTTGATAAGCGGGTAATGTGAAATAATCAGATAAAAAGAGCAAATAATGGGCTGAATCCACTACCGACGATAGGGAAACGGACAAATACGTTCGGGAATGAAGCTAATGGGCTACTGAATGAAAAAATGGAGCCGTCTCTGTGTCATTATTCAATGACCTGTGAGACGGCTCCGTCCGTTTATGCCCCGGTAAGGTTGCAGTGGAACTGGAAGTTTTGCGCTTCCGTGGCGAGCTTCGTGTTATGAAAGCTGCTTATAGCAGCGAAGGCGAGGTTGCAGAGCAGCGGGCAGCAAAGGGGAGTGATCGCAAACCGGGGCGTTTAGCTAATTTGACTCTATGTTCAAAAATGGGTTTGAAACGGTTCCCCTTACGTGAACTGCTCTGCTTCCGTCGAGTCTGTGTAGGCGGTCGTAGATGAAATACCGCCCGAAATCGTTTGTGCCACCTCGTCGAAGTAGCCTGTGCCAACCTCACGCTGATGCTTAACCGCTTCATAGCCGAGCTGTTCCAGGGCAAATTCCGCCTGCTGCAGGTCGGAGTAGGCGGCCATGCCGCGCTCCTTGTAGCCTTGAGCCAGCTCGAACATGCTGTAATTGAGCGCGTGGAAACCGGCTAGTGTCACGAACTGGAACTTGTATCCCATACGCCCAAGCTCGCGCTGGAAGCCTGCGATTGCCTTATCGTCCAGCTTCTTCTTCCAGTTGAAGGAAGGCGAGCAATTATAAGCGAGCAGCTTGCCTGGATATTTGGCATGGATCGCCTCGGCGAATTGCCGTGCTTCATCGATATTCGGTTCGGACGTCTCGCACCAGACGAGATCTGCATATGGCGCATAGGCGAGACCGCGCGCAATCGCTTGTTCAATCCCAGCACGGGTATAATAGAAGCCCTCCGGAGAACGTTGCCCCGTCAGGAATGGCCGATCGTACGGATCGACATCGCTCGTCAGCAGTTGGGCCGCATTGGCGTCAGTACGTGCGATAATCAAGGTGTCCGTACCCATAACGTCGGCAGCCAAGCGGGCGGCGATCAAATGGCGAATGGATTGCTGCGTAGGCAGGAGCACCTTGCCGCCGAGATGCCCGCACTTTTTCTCCGAAGATAGTTGATCTTCGAAGTGTACGCCTGCGGCTCCTGCTTCAATCATCGCCTTCATTAGCTCGAATACATTGAGAGACCCTCCGAATCCTGCTTCGGCATCTGCTACGATCGGGGCAAAAAAGTAGGTTTCATTTTTACCTTCCGCATGTTGGATTTGATCGGCCCGCTGCAGGGCTTGATTAATCCGCTTTACGACCTGCGGCACACTATTGACCGGATATAAGCTCTGATCGGGATACATATGTCCCGACAGGTTGGCGTCTGCAGCAACCTGCCATCCGCTTAAGTATATGGCCTGCAAGCCGGCTTTTACCTGCTGCACGGCTTGATTCCCTGTCAATGCTCCAAGCGCGGGCACGAATTCTTCGGTATGCAGCAGATGCCAGAGCCGTTCGGCTCCCATCTGGGCTAACGTATGCTCCACCTGAACAGAACCGCGAAGCCGGATCACTTCATCTGCAGAATAGGTGCGCGTTACGCCTTCCCACCGTTCTTCCTTCCATTTCGTCTCCAATTGTTGAATCGTATGCTTATCCGTCACGGCAGCCATCTCCTCATATTCAATGATTTCATCCCAGCAATTCATAGCCCATCACCGTCAGAAACTCGCTGCAAGTTTCTTCGCTAATCAAATTTACGAACAATTGCTTCGCATCAGTGAATCTGCGGCCCGCGAAGTCATCTTGGCCGATTAGCTCTTCAATCTTGGACATTTCCTCTTCCGTCAGCTTCAACACAAGCTCAAGCGTGATGTCGTTTCCATTCGTAAGCCGGCCTTCCGGATGACGAATCCATTGCCACACCTGAGTGCGCGATATCTCGGCCGTCGCCGCATCCTCCATAAGATTGAAGATCGGTACGGCGCCGAATCCCCGCAGCCATGCCTCGATATATTGCAGGCCGACGCTGATATTCGTCCGCAGTCCCTGTTCGGTAATTGTGCCTTCTGGTATAGCGAGCAGGTCGTTTGCCGTGACATGGACATCTTCGCGTTTTTTCTGAAGCTGGTTGGGCCCCTTCATCTGTTCATTGAATATTTCCATTGCGATCGGAACGAGTCCAGGATGGGCGACCCAAGTTCCATCATGGCCGTCATTTGCTTCGCGTTGCTTATCGGCGCGTACTTGCTCCATTGCCTTCGCGTTAGCCTCGGCGTCATGCCGGATTGGGATTTGGGCTGCCATACCGCCCATTGCATGCGCATCGCGTTTATGGCAGGTACGGATGACGTACTGCGTGTACGCCCGCATGAACGGTACGGTCATCGTGACCTGTGAACGATCGGGGAGCAGCGCATGTCTATGACGGTTCAGCCGCTTAATGAAGCTGAAGATATAGTCCCAACGACCGCAGTTCAAGCCGGCGCTATGCTCCCGCAGCTCGTATAAAATTTCATCTGCCTCAAATGTGGCCAGAATCGTCTCGATGAGCACGGTTGCTTTAATCGTACCTTGAGGGATGCCCAGCTCCTGTTGGGCGAACACGAATACGTCGTTCCATAGTTTTGCTTCTTGGTGGGACTCCAGCTTGGGAAGATAGAAATAAGGTCCGGATTGATTCTCGATGAGGGTACGAGCATTGTGGTAGAAATAGAGTCCGAAGTCGACGAGGCTGCCTGAGGCATTTTCTTCGCCTATGCGAATGTGCTTCTCCTCCAAATGCCAGCCACGAGGACGAATTAACAGGTAAGCCGTTTGTTCGTTTAGGCGGTAGGCTTTGCCCTCTGGGCTCGTAAAGGTGATCGTACGGCGGATGGCATCGCGCATATTGATTTGGCCGCGGATCGAATTGTCCCATGTCGGGGAATTCGCGTCTTCGAAGTCGGCCATGAATCCTTTGGCGCCGGAATTGAGCGCATTGATGACCATTTTTGCATCCCCGGAGGGGCCGGTTATTTCCACCCGTCGGTCTTGGAGATCGAAAGGCACAGGAGCGACGCTCCACTCACCGTCCCGAATATGCTTCGTTTCCGGCAGGAAGTCGGGGAGCTCGCCGGCATCCAGTCGGCGTTGGCGCTCGGCACGGTCAGAGAGAAGCTCTAATCTGCGGGCATTGAAGCGTTCATGGAGCTTTCCGAGGAACTCGAGTGCCCCAGGCGTCAAAATCTCGGCGTACGGTTCAGGCATGTGACCGAGTACAACAATTTCCTTGCAATTGTTAGCGGGCATTTTGGACATGACTAATTACCTCCCTCTGCTGAAAGCCGGACTCAAATAGGCGGCTTGCAAAATATTCGCGATCGAGTCTTGTTCATTGAATTCGTAATCCAGGCTGCCGCTTCCGTTGCAGCGCAGGCAAGGCGTGATGCCATGCCCTTGGCAAGAGCCACATTGGTGGCCGCTCTCCTGTTTTCCGTGTCCTCCGCATTCCAAACATTCCATTTCTCCATTGCCATGACAGTAGTAGCAGTCCATTCCAAACGCCTCCTGAGTCATTAAATTTATCTGTTATAATACAGATTTATTATTCGTTGATCTGTATTATAACAGAGCTTCTGAGAATGAAAACCCCCTTTTTTAAGAAAATTTTCCATAAACAAAGGTCAATCCCAATAGGGGGGCGGCTTTTTGTTGCAAAAAATATTTTTTATTTCCACCTACCCGGCAAAAATTCTATTCTCAAAAAAAGGTCGTAGAGTAACCGGCGGTTTGCCGATTCTCTGCGACCTTTTGGTATATTTTCTTTTATTTGCCTACCTCGTCGGCTGAAGGACCATAGAGGCCCGGCACCGGGATATCGAGCAGTCGCAAATATACTCCTAGCTGTGCTCTGTGGTGAATCATGTGGCTAATTCCGAAGGTGCGAAGCGCGATCGCCCGCGGCTGGCGCAGGATGATATGGTCGCCGTTTCGCAAAGTCCATTCCTCGCCGAGCGCGTTCTCGTCACATTCAGCTAATAACCTTTCAAGCTCCACGACATTTGCATCGAATTCCTTCAGCACGTCTTCACGTCTTTCCAAAGCTTCTCGCCGATTCGGCACGGTTGAAAGATCGAATTCCAGGTAACGAAAAATTGCGATTTGCCAATTCAGCAGGTTAATCAGGTGCGTGGCTAGCCCGCCTAACGACATCGATTTCACATGCGGCTTCCACGTCAAATGTTCTTCGGGTAAGCGCTCCAGTATGCGCCGCGTTGCGGCCAGTTCTTGCAAGGCATCTCCGACGATTAATTGTTTTACCATGGATTTTTCCTCACTCCTTCTATGGCTAGAATACTATACAACCAGTCGAATGGAAAAGATACCCTGCAAGCTGTTAAGCACTGAAGGATAGGAATTGGTGTACAGTGACAATAATGTTATGTAAAAATAAGTTTTCATTTTAGGAGAGAGTGACATGGAAGTTTTTGCGGAATTTTTAGAGAAGATTGAGCACCCACAGCATCGCGATCGAACAGAAGAGGTTTTGGCTTGGATCATTCAGAAATTTCCGAATTTAATGCCTAAAATCGCGTGGAATCAGCCTATGTTTACCGATCATGGCACATTTATTATTGGCTTTAGTGTATCCAAAAATCATTTGGCTGTTGGCCCCGAAAGGGCTGGGATTATTCATTTTTCTGATGAAATTGAGCAGGCTGGCTATGAACAGACGAAGCAGTTGTTTCGTATTCCGTGGAGTAGTCCGGTTCCTTTCTCATTACTTGAGAAAATGATTGCGTTCAATATTTTGGATAAGGCAAACTGCTCAACCTTTTGGCGAAAGTAATATCATGTATGATTGTATCCCCCCTTCCCCCTTGAATGCCAAGGGGGTTATTTTATGCGTCATGTGAAATGGAATAGGTTTGGTAATAAGGATGACTGGATTGTATATTTTACCAGTATGTGTTTTTGATGTATAATTAGCAATTATAACCATCTCATTTCGGTCCAATCCCAAAGCAAGTAAAGAGGAGATGGCGAAGCATGAAGAGATTTGGCATTCTTATTTTAGCTGCTACCTTAGGGGCAGGCTTCAGCAACAGCGTACATATTCAGGCAGCGGCAGCAGAGCAAACTTCAATCAAAATCCCAACGAATTTGGCTTTAGGCGGGAAGGCAACAGCAAGTGGGGAGTTCGCGCCACATCAAGGGAAGGATAAGGCATTTGATCAAGATATTTTTTCAAAATGGTTGACGATTAACAGCCCGGCATGGCTGCAATACGAGTTTCCTGACGCGAAAGTCGTAACCTCATACTCGATTACCTCTGCGGAGGACGAGCCATATAGAGACCCGAAAAGCTGGGTGTTAAAAGGTTCCAATGACGGGACTAGCTGGACTCAGCTGGACGTGCAGCAGAATCAAAGCTTCACCTCTCGGCATCAAACGAAAACCTATTCATTTTCCAATAACACAGCGTATAAATTTGTGAAATTCGATAATTTTCATAATCAAAATGGAAGCGGGATGCTGCAGGTATCCGAAATCAAGCTATATGATGGCAGCTCAAAGAAATGGAGTACGACCAAGCCTGAGGTTGCAGCCAGCGGAGAAAATAAGCCTAACAATACCAAAGAGAATCTGGTGGACGGGACTAGCGTTACAAAATGGTTAACAAAAGATAAGTCCGCATGGCTCACATTCGATTTCGGCAAGTCGGTGACAATCGATGGCTACTCGCTTACGGCAGCTGATGATAGACCTGAGCGCGACCCTAAAAGTTGGGTTCTTCAAGGATCGAACGATAATAAGAACTGGACTAGTATAGACAAGAAAAGCAATGAGATTTTCAAGGTTCGACATCAGCGCATGTATTATCTTCTAGATAACAATACCGCAGCATATCAATACTATAGACTCAGCAATATGAAAAATCATAGCGGAAACTCTATGCAATTGGGTGAGGTCGAATTCTCGCGTACGAATGATATCGGACATGCCATCAACCCAAAAATCGAAGTACAGATCCTTGATTCAACGAGCAAAGGTAAATTATTCAAGAAAGCTCTTCCCAATGCAGAGAAGGAAATATTGGCGATCGCACGTAAAGTACATGAGATGTTATACAAAAGTCCAGCCGATGCACCTGTAGATGTCAAGAAAATATTAGTAACTATAGTGGACGCTCCTGGGGTGGCTTGGGCATCGGGAGATGCCACGCAGAAGACAGTTGGTATCAGTTCGAGGTATCTGCAAAGTTTCGTAGAGAGTCCTGCCAAATCGCTGCGCGACGAAATCATCGGAATTTTTTATCATGAAATCGGTCATGTTTATCAATATAGTAATTTTGATGTAGAGGCAATAGCCGATAGCTTGCGCTATAGAGCGGGATACCATGACCGTTATAGCGCGAGAAAGGGAGGAAGCTGGGAGACGCACGGGACAGCGAATTTCCTTCGCTGGATAGAGGATACGAAAAAACGAGGCTTCATTCGTGAACTAAATGCGACCCAGATCCCTTACAACATTGGAGGAGAAAACGAAAAAAGATTATGGAAAGAACGTCAAATCAAATTAATTACCGGAACAGACGTGCAGACGCTTTGGTCACAGTATCAAGCGTCACTTCCTAATTAGGTCTTAGTCAAATACACATGTAAAGTCGGATTGATTGCAATATTGCGAAATTCATATCATTACAAAAATGCCCCCTTGAATGTCAAGGGGGTTAATTTTATGAACTGAACCAATAGAGAATTTCAGTCGTTAATCGGAAATTCTTTATTAAAGAATACAATAGATTTGATTTCCTTATCATTTATCGCATTTTTAAAAGTTTTGTTCGTAAACATTCGCCCAGTTATAAGATCCATACTATCTGATCCACTAAAAAAGTTTGTCGTCTCTGAGGATCCATCTTTATAGTTTATTGTGATAGGGAAGTTATCCAATGACTTACCGTCAACTTTCCCTCTGTCAGCGGTATTGGAAATCTCACGTAGCGAATTACTCTCAAGCTGTAACGTTATTGAAATTGGCGAGATAGAGATCGTTTTTAAAATGGCCTTATGGCCATATATGTCGATATCTTGATTGATCTGATACACGCTGGAATATTCTTTGAAATCCAGCTTAACAGTGGTTTTCCAAGTTCCTGGTAGGATCGTTTCAAAATCTTTCGTAACGGGATTTCTGATTTGCAAGTTCTCGAATTCGAAATCAAATGTACGTCCGGCTAATGAATGTTTAGTCGTAATCTTCATGACCAAGTTGATACTATTATCATTCGGATGTCCATCATCTAGCACGTCGAATCCCCAACTATATCCGAACCTATCTTTCCCCACCCTATCATAGCGAAGATAGGCACTTTCAAAACGGTATTCATCTGCATCTAACACTGTCCCATTTGGAGCAGTAAAGTTCATGAGGATATAGGTTCGATTACTATCGCCGACGACTTGTTTCATCGTAAGCGTCCCATTTTCATTTTTCATTTGCTTGTCGATGACATAAGCGCCATTTGATAAAAATTGTGCCTGCTCTTGGTTTGCGGGCTTCAGAAATTTTATAAATGCTTCATCTAACCCGATATAGGCCGCTGCCAAAGCTGTTGTCGTCAAACATCCTATCAGGACGGCACACAGCAGCGCGGGTCTTAAACGTCTCTCGGGAGTAAACCTGCGCTGTTTTTTCGCTTCATTCTGGCTTTGTACGACAATGTTATGAAACATTTTCTCTTTTTGCTCCGATGTCGGCGCAAGAGCCTCAAATAGTCGATTAATCTGTTTGTCGCTCAAGATAATTCCCTCCTAAGTCCGCTTTAAGGAGCTTCCGGCCTCTGGCTAGCTGTGTTTGAATCGTGCTTTCCTTGTATCCTATCAACTCTGATATTTCCTTTATCGAGTACGTCTCGTAGTAATAAAGGTACAGCACGGTTTTGTATTTTTCGGGAAGTGACAGCAGCCTTGCGAGCATTTTTCCAGATGCCTCCTGACCATTCCAAGAGGAAATCTCCGGTAGGGACTTTGCATCGACGCGCCGGGATTTCCACCAATGCTTTAATACGTCTTTACAGTAATTTCGGGTGGTTACCAAAAACCAAGCCTTTTCGTGTTCATGGTCATTGAATACCACCTGAGATTGAATGAGTTTTATAAATACAGATTGAACAGCGTCTTCTGCATCAGCGGGATTTTTCAAATAGATATAGCTCAGCCTGTAAACTACATCTACATGCCGTTGATAGAGTTCGGCTAATTCTTTATCCGTACGCAATAAAGAATTGCTTTCCATTTTTTCGCCTCCTATATACAACACGATCGGGAGCTCGAAAATATCCCATTCCGATAAAATTTTTAACAGTTAACATTTTATCGACCATACCTGCCTTGCTTATGAAGCACAATTGGGTAAGCCGCGAACAACGATAAGGAAAGGAGATGTGATATATTCAAGGGAATAATTTAGATAGTTTATAAAAATATCGGAGGAGCAATCGAGATGCTGTCGGAAAAAGTGGTCAATTATTGCAAAAGTAAAAACTGGTGGTTTGAAGACATTGAAGAGGAGTATAAAAACGCATTAGTAAAGTTAGGCATTGATATGAGTTCAGATTTTGCTGCGTTTTATTTGCATGCAGAGGAAGGGCCGACTTTCTATAATAGACGATATGAAATCTATCAGATTTGTTGGTTTATGATTAATTCTTCGGATTATATGTTAGCAATGGAGAGTGCTCATGCCGTTTTAAACTTGCCTGAAGAATATATTCCATTGGATAGCTTTGAAGGGGAATACGGCTTTTTTTATAAG
>NZ_JMDX01000033.1:0-37096 GCF_000935845.1 Paenibacillus sp. E194 | reverse complement strand
CTGTGCTTCCGCCATACATGTCCATGCGCTGGTTCGTAAGCGGGGAGAGGAATTCGTTGATCAGGTAGCCATGAGCACCATGGATTTCTACGATATCAAAGCCTGCTTCCTTCGCTCTGCGTGCGGCTTCTGCAAATGCCTTCACCGTCCGGCGAATCTGCTCCTGCGACATTTCTTCTGGCACTGCGTATTCCTCGCTAAATGCAATTGCCGATGGGGCAATTGCGCCTGGAACGGTAGCCTTGCGGCCTGCATGGGCAAGCTGGATTGCGATCTTACTGCCATGGGAATGTACCAGATCAGTAAGCTTGCGAAGGCCCGCAATCTGATCGTCGCTCCAAATTCCTAAATCACGAGCACTGATACGACCTTCTGGTGTGACGGCAGTCGCTTCCACGATAATAAGCCCGACTTGCCCAACTGCACGAGAGGCATAATGGACCAAGTGCCATTCCGTTACTTTGCCATCTTCATCATCACATGCATACATGCACATCGGAGACATAGCAATCCGGTTCGGGATTGTAACTCCTCCGATCGTTATCGGTTCAAACAAGCGAGACATGTGTAAGTATCCCTCCATCTCCATTGGCACTAGATCATTGATCATTCACTCATGACTATTATACGCCCGTCCAGACAGCAGGCACAAATGACGGACTGTTGAACCTTTATTTATTGACAAGCTTAGAGGCTTGCTTTGTTTGCTTCGTTAGCCATGACAGGCAATCCGCGGTGATCTCGTCGCGGTTCGTTTCATTGAGCAGTTCATGGCGTGCGCCCGCATAGAGCTTGCATTCGACTTGTTCCAGACCAAGTTGTCCATATAGATCCGCCAGCTTGCGGACACCCTTGCCATAGTTGCCTACCGGATCTTCATCTCCAGCAATAAGCAGCATAGGCAACTGCTTAGGAATGCGGTTCATGACCTCAGGACGATGGATATTGCGCAGCAGCTTGAAGAAGTCGCGATAGAATCCGACCGTGCTTAAGAATCCACAGTAAGGATCTGCAACATACTTATCGACTTCGTCCAGATCGCGGCTTAACCAGTCTACCTGTGTGCGAGCTGGCTTGAATTTGCGATTGAAGCTGCCGAACGCCATCTTATCGATGAAGGTACTGCGATGGCGAGATCCCTTCATGGAAGCGATCAACTTCGTAACGCCGACACCTGCTAGCAGCTCAGGGCCGCGAGGGCCATTGCTTCCGCAAAGGATGACGCCGTCTATCAGGCTCGCATGTTCTGTTATATATTGCTGAGCGAGGAAAGAGCCCATGCTATGAGCGAACAGAAACAGTGGAATATCGCCATTCTGCTCTCGAATCATCTTGGTGAGCTGCGCCATATTGCGCACCATCCACGTGAATCCGTCCTCGCCAACATAGCCCAAGTCCTGCTCTGTTGCTGCCGTATTGCCATGACCACGATGATCATTGGCGTATACGATATAACCGGCAGCCGTAAGCTCTTCGGCAAATCGCTCATAGCGAATCGCTGTTTCGGTCATCCCATGAGCGATTTGTACCACGCCTCGAACCTCAACTGTGTCCTCGGGCATCCAGTGATAGACATGTATTCGTACTTGTTCTTCATCTATTAATTGAAAGGTGTTCGTTCTCATCAGATTGCCTCCTCATCGGCATTTGTTCCGTTACCCTTTTCTTACATTATATCGAGAGCTTTGAAACGAAAGCTACGTTATTTTCTAACTGCATCATACACGGAATTTATTCCACTATGGTATGATACATAACAAATAGGACTGAGGGAGGCGGTACAGATGTTCACACCGACACTATATACTGGCGATAGAGCCAAGGATTATCCGATTATCAATGGACAGCTGTCCGCATTAATCGCAGGTGAGCCGAATTTCATTGCAAATTTGTCCAATGCAGCTGCGCTATTGTGGCATGGGCTTAAGGATATTAACTGGGCTGGATTTTACCTAATGGATGAGGAGAAAGGGGAGCTTGTGCTCGGGCCGTTCCAAGGACTACCTGCATGTGTAAGAATTCCGCTTGGCCGCGGCGTGTGCGGAACGGCGGCGAAGGAGCAGCGTACAGTAATTGTGCCGGATGTTCATGCATTTCCCGGACATATTGCCTGTGATGCAGCGTCACGCTCCGAAATTGTTGTCCCACTGATGAAAGAAGGCAAGCTCATCGGGGTACTCGATATCGATAGCCCGATAACGGATCGCTTCAATGAACAGGATCAAGAAGCGTTGGAGAAGTTGGTCAATGCGCTTTTAGCAGAGAGCCAATTGTAGACGTTTCGATTGGATGCGGAAAATAGAAGATGGTGCTGCATGGAGGGACGTGGTTCTAGAATACCTCTGCAGCACCATATAGTAAATATAGGTAAATTTATTTTAGTGTTGAAACAATAATTTGACTTCTCTATAATATTTGGTATCAACAAAATTTGCTGGTGTAGCTCAGGGGTAGAGCAACGCATTCGTAATGCGTGGGTCGGGGGTTCAATTCCCTTCTCCAGCACCATGTAATGTCGATAACGGCGCGGTTTCCGAGCAATCGGATGCCGCGCTTTTCCCTTTTTTAAGTGCTTCATCTACCATTCATCTACCCTTTATCCAGATAAAGTGGATTTTCAGCCTCTATTTTCGTTCCTGTAATCGAATCTCCTATACTGCGAAGAACTGCCTCCTGCATGTTCGGCAAGACATGTGAATAGGTATCTAACGTGACATATAGCGTGAGTATGCCGAAGCTATCATATCCATTTCTGTTCAAAACAACCAGCCCGTAAAGGGTGGACGTGGAGAATACGTCGGGTTGGGAGAATGCCAAGTATGCCCGTGGCACATTGGTGTGGGATGCAGCTGCCCGCCGCTATAGCACCCAGGTTGTTCGTTCTGCTGATGAGCTGAAGGTGTCTGACCATAGCCGATACTGGGCTCAGAGCGGTATCTCGATCTCGTTGCGGGACGTTGCAAATTGGCAGAAAATAGCCCGACAGCAGAACATGCCTAACATTAGCGGTAAAGTGTTTCGGACTGCTCTCGTTTATGGATCATCCTTGAATCTTTGGATGATCGTAACGAATACAGCATGTACAGTTTCGGATTTCCGGGCAGCTATCAAGCAGAAGATCGGCAGCGGCACGTTTGTGGACGGAATCTTTTTGGACGGCTCCGGTTCCTCACAGATGATTTATGGAGCTGTGAAACTGCGCGGTGACGGTCGGACGGTGTACTCAGTCGTTTCGATTTGTAATTACTTGAAAAGAAATTGTGATTATCTGTATAAATTAAAGGAATCAATGTGAGGTTATTGTAAGGTGAAATTAAAAGGCAAAATTAACCATCTGTAGAATAAGATTAGTATTCCATTTATTAGATGGAAAATAAAAACAAGGTGGTCGGGGGTCTTGAAGAGGATTACATTATTTTCACTTGTTGTAGTTATGTTTTTTTCTTTGTTATCCAGTTTTAATGTTGGTTCTGTAGAGGCTGGTGACAGAAGCTATGCAAGTACACTAGAAATGGTTAAATTGAGTCACTATTCTTATTTTAATCTCGAAACTGGTTTATTGGGCGAGTATTTAAACAAACCAGGAAAAAAAGCCTTGCTGAACGAACTAAATTCTTTAAGTAAGAACTACGATAAAAGAATCACCACTTTCGATACAATGAGGGATTGGGTAGTAGTTGACCGGATGGGAGATAGCGATCTAGGGTTCTTTGGTATTGCATTTAAAAATCCACGGGTAAATGAAATTGTTATAGCTTTCCGCGGTACACATGACATTTTAGATATTAAACAAGATTATGATTTAACAATGAATCGGGTCAGTGCTAGGGAGCAGTTGGGTCCAGCACAAATTTTTGTAAAGGGAGTGGCGAATAAATACAGGGGCAATAAAATATCGCTAACAGGCCACTCACTGGGCGGTTGGATCGCTCAGTATATGGTCTATAGAATAGAAGAATATGGACTTATTGACAACCGTGTACTTAAAAATGTCGAGACATTCAATGCTCCGGGATATTGGGATCCTAGCAGAAGCAAAAAAATATGCTAGTTTAATCAAAGATATACATTGGGATAGAGTAACGAGATATAGAGATCCGATTAATTTTATTGTTCTAGGAGATCTAGTCAGTGACGTACTGTTCGATGGGCACATAGGAAGGAAAAGAAAGCTAAATCCTTCAGGATATGATGGAAGGCATAGTATTAAAAGTTATTATGCTCAACCATATAGGGCAAACGGTAATTTGTAAAAATAATAATATTTCTTAACACTTCAACGCCCATTAACGTCATCTCACTTCGGTGGGCATTTTCCTTATTATAAAAATCGATATTTCTACATTTCCTCACGATTCCCTCCGGTTATTTATGCAAAAACTCCAACCGCGAGTTCTGGTATTCCGTGCCTATCGCCGATATAAGCAGATTTCATTAAAATAGTCGCGGGAACGGGTGACATCTCCTCATTAGCCTACATAAATTGTAATAATTCCCATTCCCGATCCCGACACCATGGTTTTCTTCAGGTGAAAATTTATTAGTTAAGGAGGGTGGATAGCTGTTGGATCTTCATAATATACCTCACCTCTAAGAAGATCTCCTTTTATAGTAGTTCCTCCGCAAAGTTGTGCAGAAATTTTTCCACCTAAACCGTATCCAACTGTAAATGGACCAACAGGAGCTACAGGATCCACAGGGGCGACAGGAGTCACGGGAGCAACAGGTATTTTTCAACAGTTCCAAGTATCTGAAAATAATCCAAATACCTCTGGTAGTTCAGCAATCGCAATAACCAGTGTTGCAACTACATTAAAAACAATGACAGGAGTTAATGCAGGAAGCTGCATTTGGTTAACAGGAATTGTTGGCTGGCAAGATGCATCAGGTAATAGCGTTCTCCAATTACAAGTCTTGCGCTGTTCGACTATTATTTTCAGTATTAATGAACATGGAACTGGGACTAACCGATTTGGTGCAACAAGTATTAATCACGTTGATCTTACCCCTGGTACTGGTAGTGTCTCATATTCTTTAGAAGCATTAACTATAACAGGTTCAGCTACTGCAGTTGGAGCAATTACACTAACTGGAGCTATGTTCCAGCCTCAATGAAAAAATAAGTGCAGTTGAGGAATGAATCCCACGGCACTTATTTTTTTTATTATGGTGTGAGCGAAATTAGTCAGAATAGCTTTCAAAAGTTTCATTTTGAAAAAGACCATCTATTTCCTTCCCTTCTGACTGTGCCAAAAACCATTTATTTCACGTGGTAATCTTCCCAAAAGTCTATTTTGAAAACAAGTATAAAAATAAACTGGGTAACAGAATATATACTTGTATGTTTTCAAATCTTCTGACGAATGATTGGAGTGTCCTGAATGAAGAGATTACTGTTAGTTATTGGTTTCGTTGGATGTCTGATGTTGAATACAGCCCCAGCATCTGCAGAGCGAATGGATAGTCCCTATGGTGAAACAAACATGAATACAAACACAAACACAAGCACAAACAATTACAGAGCTACTGCAACAGATGATAATCGCCGTGGATTTGATTGGGGATGGTTAGGTCTTTTAGGTTTATTCGGCTTAGCAGGTGCCAGAAATCGTTCACGAGAAGGAGTGAAATGAATTGGGAATTTTAAGCGGTAACCCTAAAGATGAACCCCTACACTACGGAGAAATATTTGATGTATGGGCATTTTCAACAAAGGCTAAAGGGTGTGTCTCCGTTTATCGGGCTTACATTAACCATGCTGGGGACAAGGATCTCAAAAGATTATTAGATGATTTAGTAAATCAAGCGGAGCTTGAAGCTAAGGAATGCGATCAAATTTTAATCGATAATGGGATAGCACCTAGTCCATACCCACCTGAGAGACCAGAAGCTAAACTTGAGGAAATACCGATTGGGGCTCGACTTGCGGATCAAGAAATTGCTCCATTAATTGCTGCTGATACAGCTGCAGGCATGGTGGTTTGCAGCCAAGTAATGGGGAAATCCATTCGGGAAGACATTGGTGCATTATTTGGAAAGTACCATATGACGAAAGCAGCTCTTGGATTGAAGATTCTAGAAATGAGCAAAGAAAAAGGTTGGTTGGTGCCGCCACCGCTGCATATAATGAGACCAGAGAATCCAGAAAAATAATTTTAAGGCACCGCAGAATCCTAAGTCGATAATAATCCCCTCACTTTACTAGTTGGGGGATTATTTAACGCTGTCAAACGAACATACATTCGCATATAATAAGAACAAACGTTCTTATGAGGTGATGACATTGCATCTGGAACATTACATTGGTCGGGAAATTGAAATCATTTATGAAGATAGGCGTGGTGAGATTACACAGCGCCGTATCGTGGTGCGCAGTATAAGGGATGGCGTGCTGCATGCAACCTGTATGAAGGCGAAGGCGTGGCGACCATTTCGCCTAGAACGAATACTTTCATGGCAGCCAGTCAAGGGGAGAACAGCATGAGTAAACTTCAAGGCAATGGTATATGGGAGTCAAGTCGGATGATGTTACCCGAACATAAAATAATTATATTAAGACATCAACAGGAGTCCGGGCGACGTAGCCGTCCTGTATTAGATGAGCAAGAGTGGGAACGAATAGGGACTCGATTACAACAGTCTATGGTCGAACGAGAACTAGTCACAGTTCAGGTATTCGATCCTTTTGAATGCAAAATGGCTATTGGCGTTGTAGTGGATATAGACGTTCCCAGAAGACGTGTTAAACTGCAGTAAGATGATGAATGCCCTTGGATTGGAATAGAAGATATAATCGAGGTGTTCTAAATGGAGGAAACCAAAATAGCCGCTAAATGCGTACCTTTGAGCTTGGAAAATGAGCTGCGGCACAGTGAAACTGCGTGGAGATGGAAGGACGATATACTCAATCGTGTACGTCTAAAAGAAGACGAGCCGTAGGGGGGATCCTACGGCTCTTTTTGCTCTTTAACTACTTTAATTGTTTATTCCTCTTAGTTAGCAATATTGGGATTTGTTAGAATCCACTAAATCCATTAATTAATAATAATTAGTATTGCAATATCCCCGTACCGGTATATTTCATACCATAAAAACCCAAAATCGAGTGAACATTGTGGTATCCTTGTTTTCCTAATTTTATAGTCTTACCAATATGTCCGTTAAAAGCTATGTGACTAACTGGGTCACCAATTGTTACATAATTTAAAGGTTTATTGTATTTTATAACTTTTGACCAATCTCCTTTTGCTATTAAAGCATTGTAAGCTTCTTGTCCCCTAAGGTTAGGGTTCCAAAAACCGGGAGCGTTAAATGTCTCTGCGTTTAGTAATCTTGATTTAGGAATTAAATTCCTTTCGTTGATATGATATACAATGTTTTGAGCAAGCCAACCACCTAGTGAATGGCCAGTCAGCGTAATTTTTTCGTAAGGAAATTCTCTAGCTATACGTTGCACAAACGCCTTAGCAGGCACTACCTGTTTGTTTCTCCCTTTATTATCTAGAGCCATGTCGATATCCGTATTTATATCTCTTAAGTCACTCGTTCCCCGAAATGCTATCACAACTTCATTTTTACGATTATTTCTAAATGCTACTGCATCCATCCCGGTTGGGTCGTTAGTGGAAGCCAAAATAGACCACTTCCCCATATCTTCAAACGAAGTTATTTTTTTGGGATAATCCAACTTATCGATTTCTTTTTTTAAAGAAATTAAGGCTGGGTTCTTCGGGTTAATATTTTGTAACTGTCCTTTCGTATTACCTAAAAAGTACGCATAATGACTCAGTTTCATCAACTCTAAGGTACTAGCGTACCCCGAGGCAGCATAGCTTGTACCCACTTTGAAACTTGACAACAAAGATAGAGACATAACAGTGATGAGAAACATTAGTGAAATCTTTTTCAAAACATTAACCTCCATTTTTGAATATAGTTCGCAGTTCACCTTGTGTTTTGGTTATAGTGAATTGCTATATAAGCATACAAGGATTGTTGTAAGCATAGTACTAGACAATGATGACAATATTCCGTATTAATATGACATTCTTTAATATCATTTTTATAAACAATAAAACGACTACAAAGAACGCTAAAGAAGCTGCTGCCAGTAGAAAACGATGACAGCTTGCGCTTAGGTGTTTTATCAATGTCCACTAAATGGGGTCTTGACCAATGTTCTGGATCTTCTTTTTTTCATCTACCTAATCATCTACCAATTCATCTACCAATTCATCTACCGATGTAGAAACCCAACCAGAACCATAGAAGAACATATTTATTAGAAATAAGCTTACTACAGGCATAGAAGACCATAGAAGATCATCGAGGATTATCGGGAAACGCATTCGTAATGCGTGGGTCGGGGGTTCAATTCCCTTCTCCAGCACCATGTAATGTCGATAACGGCGCGGTTTCCGAGCAATCGGAGATCGCGCTTTTCCCTTTTCTAGGGCTGACTTCTAACATTCTTCTAACCTTTATCCAGATAAAGTGGATTTTCAGTCTCTATTTTCGTTCCTGTAATCGAATCGCCAATACTGCGTAGAACTGCCTCCTGCATGTTTGGCAACACATGTGAGTAGGTATCAAGTGTTACGTTGATAGACGAATGGCCAAGACGTTCTTGAACGATTTTAGGGTGTATACCTGCTTTCAATAGCAGTGTGGCGTGAGTATGCCGAAGATCATGAAATCGTATCCTAGGGAAATCAGGATGTTCATTTTGTTTCTCAAAATGCTTCTCCAACAATATCACTGTGTTAGGGAACAGAGAGATATCTCGTTCGCTACTGTAGCTCTTCGTGTCGTCAAAATCATAGACGTAAATTAGAGGACGTTTACGCCCTGAAAACGATGATCGATAAAGATGTAATTTATCAATAAGTGTGATATCATCATTCTGGGAATTTCGTCCAATAGTATATTTTAGGAGGTTTACAATGAAGAAAAAGCTGGTCATTTTTGTATCACTTGTTTTTGCTCTTACCTCTTTGTTAATTGGGGGAGCATTTGCTAGTGGGAAAATTTCAATTGTTGTAAACGGTCAAACAGTACCTACTGACGTTTCGCCTCGCAATGTTGATGGAAGAGTCATGGTTCCTATTAGTACGATTTCTAAGGCATTAGGTGCTGGTGTGACTTGGGATTCTAAAAAACAAACAGTAATTATTAATCAGAAAAACGGAACTTCGGTTTCTACTCCTGATCTATGGAATGAAAAATTAAATCTGTCTGGGGGACAATGGGCAGACATCGTATCTTTAATTAATAAGTATTTCGTTACATATGATTCAAGGGATGAAGAAGCTTGGAAAAAAACAATAGCCTCCAGTTACTTGGATAACGGTTCAATCGAACTACCAGGAGGAGGAGTATATCCTTCCATTTTAGAACTGAAAATAGTAGATGCTAAAAAAATTGTAGATGCTAAAAGAAAAGGAGAAGGTAGGAGCGACGGAGACCAATACAAATTACGTGTAAAAGTAGTTCATTACATGAACTTATCCACACCGTTTGTGGCTGAATGGGACTTTGATGTAGCTCCGTATATGAGCAAAGGATACCTAATAGATTATGCAAACATAATCAGTGATACCCAATTAAAGAATTATACCGTTTTCCCTGGTTTAACATTCCAGGATGTTTCTGAATAAATATTATATTTATGATATGTAATGAACCCCATGCTTATCGGAAAATTTCCTATAAGCTATGGGGTTTCCTTTATTTCAGCGTACTTTCGCTAGTTATTTCTTACAGATTTGGAACATATCACAACACAGTGCAAACTAAAGGATGTAACTGGTCGAAGATCATTCAGAGTGCATGACCAAGGAGAATTAATGAATTGGAAATGTCTCGTATTGGCAGTCTATTTGAGTTATGGTAGTCATTATTTTCAACGCTAAGCAGGTTCTTGTTCTGTTTATTCCTTTGAGATACTTAAATGAACCTTCCAAAGACTACAGAGATACGTAAATTGAAGTGGGGCCTGCCACAAAGGTATTCGTTGTGCCCCAAGCAAGCAGATTTCCGTCGTTTATAATTTGTGGATATTAAGGAGCGGATATCCGCGACCATCGCCCCGAAGGGCTAGGTTTAGGCTGGTATCTCTCCAGCCATCTTCAGGCGGTAAATCATCTCTTTTTAAGTAACATTGCTAGTGTTACTAAGCTAATAAGAAGTGTTGAACTTGTAATAGTTAAGGTGATGGCCCTAGTGGTTCAAGCGTTAATTTTAATCAAAACCCGTACAGCAATAAAATTGAAATTGCAGGAGATAAGTTCCAAAAAGGAATTGTTTTTAATCTTAGCTTTATGAACAACAAAAGTACCTCTATTGACTATAACTTAAATGGAAAATATAAAAAGCTATCAACTTTTATTGGTGTAGATGATGTAACGAAAAATTCTAATAGAGTAGTTACCTTTCGCTTTATTGGCGATGGAACTGAATTGGCTTCATTTGAAAATGTAACAGGCGGAGATAACCCTAAACCTGTAAATATTGATGTGGGCGGGGTACTTAAGCTTCAAATTGTGGCCGAACCAGGAAATGTTTTTGAGTCTACGTGGGCAGCACTCGCAGAGCCTAAATTGTTTCAATAACATGCATAAATGTTACTTTATCTATCTAAACAGAATTAATAAAAGAGAGGGTCATCGAATAGCATTTCTCGTTGACTCTCTCTTTTTTGAATGATCTGATTTCTCAGTTCAGCGGATTGCAGAAGCTAGAGGTGTTTTACCTAAGCTCAAAGATACTATTTCTTAACAGGCGTAAACACACCATTATGATAAGTTCCAAGATCATAGTTGTGGATCGTAATGGTATGCGTAAGCTCATTCCAATCTGGTGCAACGGCATCCATGCTGTACATTTCCAGACACCACTCATATTGATCTTGCGCTGCTTGCATGAACGTGGTTACAACATTGTTCAATTCCTTATCAGATAGAGTGAACTTCCCAGACCCCGCATATTTATTGTTAAATTCGGGCTGAGTGCGAACGTCTATGGTCGTGCCGCTCGTTCCTTTGCGATAGACGATATCGTCGAAGTAGATTTTATCCAATATCAAATGATCGGATACGACGTTTTCCTCCATGTCATGCTGAATATTTGCATACAAGAGATTGTTCTGCAGTTGATTGATCGTAAATCCCTGTTTGCTGTTGTCTCTTTTTAGTTCCTCATAGTCCGCTTGCAATTTAGAGAAGGATTGCTGCAGCTTCTCTGCGGCATCATTCACTTTATTGCTTTGTACCCAGGCAAAGATAGATACGGCGATTGCACAACATGCTGCAAGGATTGACATTATTACAATACCAGAAGAAAGGAATCTTCCATTAGTTGTAGACTCTGATTGCTTAAGTATCCACTTATCATCCATTTCTATTTTCTCCTATCATATAACTTCCTTTGTGAGATGATTGATTTCGATTACAGGAAAAAACCCGTAGGACAGCTACGGGCGCATAGTCGATATCATACATTTATTTTGGAATTTTATTGGTGACGACCATTAAATGTGTGTACGTTCCACCAGACTCGTTCTCAACTTCTGCCCGCCCCGTTACTAGCCCAGAAATCGTAACCTCATCGCCAACTTCGATGTCTCCGCTTGGAACAAGGCTAAAAAAATCAACAATGACATCATCATCGGTGACAATAATAATCTCCGAGCGAACAGGAATTTCGTCGCTTGGTGGGTAATCAGTGACGACGTTCACTTCACCAGTGAATTTCACTAATTTCCCATAGTAGTCCCATGGAGTCTTATGTACCTTAGCGGGTACAACTTTCCCGGATACTGGAAGCTTCTCTCCCGTCAACAGCAAGTCCGTTGCAAACGCTACATTGCCATTTGTCTTCGCATCTGGATCGGCTATGTTCCAAGTTGTATTGGCCTCAGACTGTTCCGTTTCTGCGGCTAGAGCTGCTTCTTCAGCAGCTTTTTTTCTGCGGCTTCTTTATCGGCCTTTTCTTTTTTAATTTGTCGGCTTCTGCTTTTAATTTTTCATTCTCTTCTTTTAGTTTCTGCTGCTCTGCAACCGATTCTTTCGGAGCACTTGAGTCTTTTCCACTGCAAGCAGTGAGCATCGTGAAGCTGGAGGCAATAAGTAAAATAATAGCTAATTTCTTCAAGCGTGCATCTTCCTTTCGTTATTCCCTTAAAGAGGGAGAGTAGCCGAAGCAAGTCGCTAGACTTATTCGATTAAATATGAGCCAATTGTACCATTTTCCATTTTTGGGGCGAACTTATTTAATGTTTATTTCACTATAAACTGGGAATATGCATTCAATTTCTGACCTATTTTCTATCGTTTCGACATTAATATGTAGGAGTGATGATAGGTGAGCGATGCACCGTAGTACAAAGGGTATAGTCGGCGTTACCAGAACAAGAACTTCAAAGTTGTTCATTGTAATGTGTCTCGGACAAGCTATATCAGCCGGACAATTGCCAGAGTCAAGCTTCTATGAAAGTACGTATGCTTTACTATAGAAGATTTGCGACGGCATTTCTAACTTAGGGTGATTCTCCTATATACAATCCATATGCGGCAATGATCCAAGCGGCGTTCAAATCCTATGAACGCTTTTTGGTGATAGATCAACTCTCGCAGCATGCATGCAAGTCTTCTAGGAGTAACACATTATGCAGAAGCGAGATGATGAACCATGAGCATCGTCATTCAACAACGTCTGATTCCAGATGGCAGTCCGAACAAGCCGAGCAAGCCTATGACACCCCAGTGGATTACAATCCACAACACGGACAATACAAGCGGAACAGCGGAATCACACGCGCACTATTTATTAGATGGAAGCGGTGGGAGACAAGCATCATGGCACTATACGGTGGATGACAAGGATATCTATCAGCATCTGCGTGATAATGAGCAGGGATGGCACGCGGGTGATGGCAATGGACCTGGCAACACGACAAGCATTGCCATTGAGGTATGCATGTATACGGGCATGAATCAAGATGTGGCTTGGAATAACGCTGCGTGGCTCGTGGCAACACTGATGTTGCGCTATAAGCTTACGATTGATCAAGTTGTGCCGCATAAGAAATGGTCGGGCAAGCAGTGCCCTTCGCAAATTCTCCCGTACTGGAGCCAGTTCATAAACTTAATTAAGGGGCAGGTACAGAAACTTCAAAATGGAATTCGCATTCTAGTCAATGGACAAGAAGCAGCGCAGGGAATATTGAAGAATAATGTCGTATACGGTCCGATTCGTGATATAGCGACAGCATTGGGTCTTTCTGTTGGATGGGACAATACGACGAAGGTCGCGTATCTCAACAATATCGCTCAGCCGAATAGCATCATTCTGAATGGCAGTGCCTATGTACCGGTTCGAGCAATTGCCGAATCCATAGGGGCCAGCGTCACATGGAATGGAACGGAGAGAATTGTCAGCATCCAGCGCTAGGATAAGAAGGAATAGGATCGTAAAAAAATGCATGCGTATCTCGTATACCATAGGTTAATTTATTGGGGTAAAGTGGTGAAGGGGCGAATATCGCCTCTTTTTCCTTTCTATATAGTCTTATTAAACAAAGTAACCAGCAAAATGAAAAATATAATTGTGAATTATAAATATTTTCCATCATTTTACTACCTGTAAGATGATTCAAATGATACAATGTTTAGGAAAATATATCCTTCACAAAAATATCGAAAATGAGAGAGGGGAATTATGTGGCAAAAAAGAAATGGATGACATTTATGCTGCTCTTGGTACTAATGGGATCGCTGTTATCAGCGTGCGGTGGTTCAAGTACAACAACGAATCCTCCAAAGGATGAACCCAAAAATACCGAACCAGCGAAAACGGAAGAGCCAGCGAAGGAGAATACGGCTCAGACGCCGAAAGATGGAGGTACAATCACGTTAGGTACCTTCTCGGATATCGTTTCGGTAAACCCATTGTACGTAAGTGATACTTCATCCGGGGATGCTGAAATCTTGATCTTCTCCAGCCTGTACGATCTTGACCGTCAAGCGAACGTAGTCGTAGAGCCTTGGTCTCTCGCGGCTGAGCCTCCTCAAATCAGTGAAGACTTGAAGACCTACACGGTCAAATTGAAGCCAGAAGCCAAATGGAGCGACGGCCAACCAGTAACAGCGGATGATTTGATCTTTACCATTAATACGGTACGCAACCCAGAAGTAGGTTCCCCAGGTATTAGCCAATTCGAACATGTCGAATCGGTAACGAAGATCGATGGACACACTGTTCAGATCAAGTTAAAGCAAGTATTTGCCCCATTCCTCTACTCTCTTAGACTTAAACCAGTGCCATATCACATCTTGAAGGATGTTCCGATTACAGAATTGAAGAAGCATCCATACGGTTCCAAACCAGAGCAGACTATAACGAACGGTCCTTGGAAATGGACGGAATGGAAGCAAAAACAATACTTAAGCTTCGACGCAGACCCGAACTACTGGGGAGCGAAAAAACCTCACATCCAGAAAGTCATCTACAAAATCTACGCAGATCAAAATACAGAAGTGCAAGCTCTCATCAAGGGAGATGTCGACTCTGTATCAGCGATTCCAGTCACCCAACTAGCAGCTGTTCAAGCTCGCGACAACCTCAACGTCATCTTGGCACCAGGACCACTCTACGAATACATGGGCTTCAACTTTAACAAAATGAACTTCGATAATAAAGAAAGCTTCTTTGCTGGACAGAAGACAAGACAAGCGATCGCTCACGCGCTTAACCGCCAAGGCATGGTCGACAATATCCTTAAGGGAACAGGTAAGTTGATGAACTCGCCATTCCTGCCAGGCTCATGGGCAGATCCAGCCGAAACTGCAGTAGTTTATAACTATGATGTGGAATTGGCGAAGAAGCTGCTGGCTGAAGATGGATGGAAGGCTAGCACTGAAGGTGGCATTTTGGAGAAGAACGGCGTCAAGTTCTCCTTCGAACTTCAATACAATACAGGTAATAGCCGCCGCGAACAGGTTGCTGCTGTTATCCAACAGAACTTGAAAGATATCGGCATTGAAGTGAATCCGAGAGGCGTTGACTTCGCTGCTTGGCAAGAGCAGAACATTGTACCGGGTAAATTCCAAGCTATCTTGGCGGCATGGTCATTAAATGATCCAGATCCGAACGCAGAAAGCATTCTCTCCTCAAAGTTCTTCCCGCCGAACCAAAATTCGGGTTGGTATAAAAACGAAAAACTCGATCAATTGTGGGTAAAAGGTTACTCTGTCGCTGATCAAAACGAGCGTAAGAAAGTTTACGCAGAGATCGGTAAAGAAATCACAACGGATCTTCCTTATGTATTCATGTATCAATATGGTACACCACAGGGCTTGAACCCTCGTGTGAAATATGCGGAAGAAGACAGACCTGAACCAGGACTCGCATATGGATACATGTTCCGCATGATCAACTGGTGGGTAGAATAAAATACCAAGCACAGGTTGAATATGCATGATGAGGGGAGGGGGTTGCTTGCCCCTTCCTCTTTTATATGGATGTGCTAATACATGAATTCACACGATACGATTTAGGAGGATTTCCTATGACGGAGTATCTGATCCGCCGTGTACTACAGTCACTCTTAGTGCTGTTTTTGATCTCCATCGTTACCTTTGGACTCATTCATGCAGCACCAGGAGGTCCGACGCAAATCTTTCTATCGCCGGGACTGTCTCAGGAAGCGGGTAAAATACAGGCGAAAAATCTCGGCTTGGATAAGCCGATTCATATCCAATATATTCGCTGGGTGGGAGACCTGTTGAAGGGTGATTTGGGGAAAACCTTCAAGAATAACCTCCCAGTAGGTGATATACTCTGGCCGACAGTGAAGAATACTGTTGTTCTGATGAGCGTTGCATGGCTGCTCTCCTTAATCATTGCGATCCCCTGGGGAATATACAATAGTACGAGAGAGTATGGATTATCCGATCAGACAGCTTCATTTATTTCGTATGTTGGGTTTGCAATGCCGCATTTCTGGTTCGGTATTCTTTTGCAGAGTTATTTTTCTATTAAATTGGACTGGCTTCCCTTATCCGACATGTATTCGATGGGGAAAGAGGGCGATATTCAGGATTTATTCATGCATTTGATTCTGCCTGTAACGGTTCTTACATTAGGTTTCTTGGCTTCTTATGTGAAATATTCCCGATCCAGTATGCTTGAGGTGCTAGGACAGGACTACATTCGAACAGCGAGAGCGAAGGGAATGAAGGAGAGAAGAGTCATTGCCCGTCATGCTCTGCGGAATGCACTTATCCCAATTATCACAATTCTTGGCTTGGATCTGCCAATTCTCATTGCGGGAGCAGCCATTACAGAGAGTGTGTTTAACTGGCCGGGAATGGGGCGGCTGTTCGTCGATATGGCAGTGTCACGTGAGTATTCCGTTCTCATGGCGATTACGCTCATTACAGCGGTTATCGTCGTTATTGGCAACTTGATAGCGGACATTCTGTATGCCATTGTTGATCCGCGCGTTCAATTGGGCAAAGGGGGCATGTCGGCATGAGTACAGCGAGTTTGCAGGATGCTCAGCTCGAACCGGATAAGACCCGTGGGACAGGCCCTCATAAGTCGGAGAAGCCGACAAGTATGACCTTAATGGCATGGAAGAAATTTTTGAGCAATCCATTTGCAGTGGTTGGAGCCATCGTCCTATTGTTCTTTGTCGCCATTGCTGTATTTGCCAAATATATTGCCCCGTATGACCCAGCAGCGATCGATATGTTGAAGTCAAGTTTGCCATCGGGCACTCCTGGTCATCCGCTTGGAACGGATGAATTGGGAAGGGACATCTTGTCACGGCTTATCTATAGCAGTCAAGTGTCGTTATCAGTCGGCTTTTCTGTTGCCTTTATCTCGGTTGTCATCGGCACGATCATCGGCTCGATTTCCGGATATTTCGGTGGCTGGATCGATACGATTTTCATGAGATTTGTTGACGTTATGAACTCTACTCCAACCTTGTTCCTGAATATCTTGGTACTCGCCATCTTCGGCGCGAAGTTCAGCTACATGATATTGATTCTGAGCTTTACAAGCTGGATGGGCTCGGCAAGACTTGTAAGAGGAACATTTCTGCAACTGCGGGAGATGCAGTATGTGGAAGCGGCAAGGGCGATCGGTGTGTCCAGTTGGGGGATTATCGGCAGGCATTTGCTTCGCAATGCCACGGCTCCTATTATCGTAAACGCTACCTTAATGGTAGGCGGGGGAATCCTTGCTGAGTCAGGATTATCTTATCTCGGTTTAGGGGTACAGCTTCCTGATACGAGCTGGGGATTGATGCTTAGCAACGCACAGCAATTCATGCTTGTCGATCCTACGCAAGCGCTTTATCCAGGAGCATGTATTTTTATTGTCGTGCTGGCGGTCAATTTTATTGGTGACGGAATCCGTGATGCATTTGACCCACGCAAGAAAGAGAAAATTCCACGTAGGAGGGTGCAGCAATGGCGGGAAAACTTCTTGAAGTCCAAAATCTGACCACAGGCTTTGTGACGGAGCAGGGCATTGCGAAGGCAACAGATCGGATATCTCTTAGCGTGGAGAAGGGTAAAACACTCTGTATTGTAGGTGAATCCGGCAGTGGTAAGAGTGTCGCCTCTCTTTCGATTATGCGATTGATCGACTATGCAGGAGGAACTATTTTCGAAGGCAGCATTCGTTTTAATGGCGAGGATCTGTCAACCAAATCACAAAAGGAAATGATCAACGTTCGTGGGGAAAAGATTTCGATGATCTTCCAAGATCCGATGTCGGCGCTTAACCCGGTATTTACGATTGGCGATCAAATTGCAGAAAGTTTGCAGCTTCACCAGAAGCTAAGCAAGAAGGAATGTTGGGATCGGGCGATTGACATGCTGCGCATGGTCGGGATTCCGGATCCGGAAATGCGAGCGAAGCAATACCCGCACGAGATGTCCGGAGGTATGCGGCAGCGGGTTGTTATCGCGATGGCACTCGTATGCAAGCCAGAGCTGCTTATTGCGGATGAGCCTACAACTGCGCTGGATGTTACCGTTCAGGCGCAAATTCTTGATCTGCTGCAGCGCCTTCAGCAAGAACTTGGCATGGCGATTGTGCTGATTACCCATGATATGGGCGTGGCTGCGGAGATGGCTGATCGCATTGCGGTTATGTATGCCGGTAAGATTGTGGAGGAAGGCAGCGTTGAAGAAATATTTGATCATCCTTCCCATCCATATACAGTAGGTCTTTTGAATTCGATTCCGGGTTTGGAAGGAGCAAGAGGCGAGGAGTTATACACGATTCCGGGAACAATCCCGAGTATCAACAACCTGCCTTCGGGCTGCCGCTTCAATCCACGCTGTGCGAAGGTGGAGGAGAAATGTCGGCATCACGAGCCTACGCTAGGGGAAATCCGAAGTAGTCATCAGGTGGCATGTTGGCTGTACGACAGCGATAATGACGGACAATCCGAGGTGAAGCGCGCATGATGGATCAATCATTGATTGAAGTTCGCAACCTGAAGAAGTATTTTCCGATCAAGACGGGTCTCTTCAACCGGGTGGTTGGTCATGTTAAGGCTGTAGACGATGTTACCTTTAGTATTACCAGAGGGGAAACGTTCGGTCTCGTCGGCGAATCGGGCTGCGGCAAATCAACACTAGGTAGAGCTATTCTTCAATTACAGAAGCCAACAAGCGGTGCTGTATTCTTTGACGGGAAGCAGATACAAGGGATGAATCCGAAGCAGCTGCGGTTGATGCGGCAGGATATGCAGATTATATTTCAAGATCCGTTCGGTTCCTTGAATCCCCGTATACACATTCGAGATATTATTGGAGAGCCGCTTCGTGTGCACCATAAGGCATCTTCCAGTGAAATCGATAAGCGTGTAGTGGAGTTGATGGAGCTGGTCGGATTGGATCCAGTCCGACGCAACCGTTATCCGCATGAATTCTCAGGTGGTCAGCGCCAACGGATAGGCATCGCTCGATCGATTGCGCTTAATCCGAGCTTTATCGTAGCAGATGAAGCCGTATCGGCGCTGGATGTGTCCGTTCAATCCCAGGTGCTGAACCTGCTCATGAAGCTGCAGAAGGAACTGGGACTGACCTTCCTCTTTATCGCGCACGGTCTGAATGTGGTACGCCATATTTCTGATCGAATCGGGGTCATGTATCTTGGTAAATTAGTCGAAGTGGCACGCACAGAGGATTTGTTTGCGAATCCTAAGCATCCGTACACCGCGGCACTGTTGTCAGCGATTCCTAGACCGAATCCGCACTATAAGAAGGAGCGAATTGTCCTGCAGGGAGATGTGCCATCACCGGCGAACCCGCCTTCTGGGTGCCGCTTCCATCCGCGATGTGCCTTCGCTCAAGAGAAGTGCCGACTCGTAGCGCCGGAGCTGGAGACGGTTGGCTCAGACCGGCAAGTGGCTTGCCACTTCCCATTGGAAGCAGCTCCAGCATCGATTTTGGCATAATAGAATATACCCATAAAGGCCAGCCCAGTGTACCGTGTGGTTATTACGGCATTGTGGGGGGGACTTATATAATGCTTCTTTCTTGCTGAACACGCTTCTCTGCAGCAGGAAAGAGGCTTTATTCTATTTTTCGGTGTTTAATTGAATCATGTTAGTGTTATGGACGTATGGTCACTCTTGTATGGATGGGGACAAGAGCTGCCAATTGGAGGACATCCTCATTGTACATGCGGATACATCCGTGAGATACGTAGTGCCCAATGGAGGAAGGATCATTCGTTCCGTGAATGCCGTAATGGGGCTTCGACAAGCCCATCCAGAAGACGCCAAATGGACCGCCCGGGTTCGGCGCTTTGTTAATGATCGTATATTCCCCTATCGGGGTTTGGGTTAACATTTTGCCGATGCCCACAGGATATTCCCTTACAACGATATCTCCGTCCAGTAGGTATAACCTGCGATCAGACAGATCGACAATGATTCGATATTGTGGCATACGCCCAACTCCTCTTGATCAGCATATGCGATATCAGGAATGGGGGTTCATCGAATGAATAAGCGTGCAGTGGAAGTGCCTGTCGGCGATCCACTGCACGCTTATTCTGATTCCCTGTCTCTTTATTCTATCGAACTCATTGCTCTATTGAATCCATTGCTTTATTGAACGATCCGGCTTATTTGCCCCGTGTGAAAGAGTTGCATTAGACTAGATATGAGGATGACTGCTATAAGAATTCATGACGAAGAATGTAAATCAAGACGAAGAAGCGTAACTAAGCAGAGGCAACGGTGATTTAACAGAGTAACTATTAATGTGGATCGCATTTTATATCGATCATAGTTAATGATGATCATAATCAATACAGATCATAATCTACAGGGATCATAATTAATAGAAATTTATAAAAAACAGAGATCATAGTTACCGGAAGAAATTGAGATAGAAAGCGGTGATAAGGCAACGTAGCAATAGCCAATCCATTTACATAGTCGAAGAGAAGGAAATCATACACGATTGCAATTTTGTGCAGTAAAGGGGGACAACGGCATGGAACGAGCAAGTATATTGCTTGTCGATGATGAGGAAGAAATGACGGTGTTCGTGCGTGATTCGCTGGAGGATGACGGGTATTCGGTACGCACGGCATACAATGCGGATCAGGCGCAGCGGCTTATTACAGAGCAGTCGCCTGACCTAATTGTGCTTGACGTTATGATGCCTGGCACGGATGGAGTGGAATGGTGCAAGCAGGTTCGAGATGCTGTTGCTTGCCCGATTCTATTTGTAAGTGCGAGGGTGAGTGAAGCAGATCGTATATACGGTCTAGCGGCAGGGGGCGATGATTATATCAGCAAGCCATTTAGCATGCGTGAGCTGAAGGCGCGCATTGAAGCGCATCTTCGAAGAGAACGACGCTATGTGCGTCAGCAGGATAAGCATGAGCAAGTACTTATGTTTGGAGCATTTGCAGTGGATGTGAAGGGGATGGAGCTTCGTTATGAAGGCAAGCGATTGCCGTTAACAAGCCGGGAGTTCGCGATCGTAGAACTGCTTGCTCTCCACCCGGGACAGGTATTTGCACGCGAGCATATTTACGAACAGGTATGGGGCATGGACGCCCTTGGAGATGATACGACAGTTACGGAGCATGTGAAGAATATTCGGGCGAAGATGGCAGCAGTTCACACGCAATCGCGCTGGATTGAAACCGTATGGGGCATCGGCTACAAATGGAAGGTGCAGGAATGAGCATGCACTCCTTTAAACGTCAGTTTATTACATACTTTGTATGGGTAATCGGTGCGAGTCTGGCACTGACGATTGTTGTATGGGGAGCCTTCATATGGATGCAATCGTATGACGACGGCGTGTTCAGACCTGCCAATTACTATGAGAAGCAGATTCCGCCCATACGCAAGTTAGTAGAATCAGAAGGGGAACGCTTGCTGGATAAGGAAAATCAATCGCTCATCGAACGATTAGTAGATGAGAAGGGGATACGTTACGCAGTTGTTGATCGAACAGGTCAATATCGATATGGATCGCTGCCTGATCCGAACATACGTGGTGGGCGCGAACTGATTTCCCTTCTCAATGCAAGCGGGATGACGGGAATGGGGCGTGCTCGCAACGTATTGCCTGTCATCAATCAGTCAGGCGAACTGCAGGGAGCTGTAGTCATCAACTATACACTTACTGTTGGCGTTACTGTGCGATCGAAGCTAGGCCCTTACTTCGGACTGTTAGTCATCACGGTCTTATTTTCACCTTTTCTATTTGTCATTCTATTTACATGGCTGTTCGGTCGAAGGTTCGGCCGCAAGCTGAGCCGCCCCATCGAGGAATTAATAGAGGGCACAAGACGAGTACAGCAGCGGGATCTGGATTTCAGCTTCTCCTATGAAGGTACCTCGGAAATGGCACAGCTCATGAAGGCATTCGATGAGATGAGGCGGGAGCTATATTTATCCCTGCAGCGCGAGTGGAAGATGGAGCAGCGGCGGCGCGAGATGATAGCTGCGCTCGCACATGATTTGCGCACCCCGCTCGCAATCGTGCAAGGTCATGTAGAGGGTTTGCTGGATGGTGGAATGAATCGTCCGGATCGTCTGCAGCGATATTTGACGACGATTGATAAGAATACAAAACGGGCCATTCGCCTCGTGCAGGAAATGAATCAGGTGTCGGAAATGGAGTCACCGCAGTTCCGTTTGAATCGAAAGCCAGTAGAGATTAATCGATTTATGGAAGAGATCGCACAGGATATGCAGCAGCTGTGCGCGGAACATCAGATTGAATTCCATTGCATCCCACCTGCAGATCAACAAGCAGATGGAGCGCTGCTTCTCGATGGGGATCGTGTGAGACAGCTTATGGATAATCTGCTCGCTAATAGCCTTCGCTTTACACCTTCAGGCGGCACAATTACGTGGAAGGCGGACTGGAAAGCACATAAGCTGGAGATGTCGATTACAGATACGGGAACTGGATTCCCAGCACAAATGCTGGATTCCGTATTTGATAAGTTCGTTCAAGGCGACGCATCACGTTCGCAATATCAAGGGCATGCCGGACTTGGGTTGTATATGGCGAAGCTCATTATGCGTAAGCATGGGGGAGGCATTCAAGCAGCGAATACGCCTGAAGGAGGGGCACGTATTACACTCAGTTTCCCGTTACGTTGATACAAAAGAGTTGACGGCAGAAGAGCAGTAGCAACAGAATGCAACAAGTATAGCGAATAATCTATGTCATTTTGTGCAAATCTATTTTATATATTATACTAGTCCATGATTTTAGAAATAGAGAGGAGCAACCTCATGTCATCTATTCGTATAGGTATTGTAGGTTACGGTAACTTAGGCAAGGGCGTAGAGAAATCGATCCGCCAAAATTCAGATATGGAGCTCGTTGGCATTTTCACACGTCGCAGCCCAGAATCCATTCAAGCAGAGGTTCCTGTCTTCTCACTCAATGATGCGGAATCTTACAAAGATAAAGTAGATGTAATGATCTTGTGCGGAGGTTCTGCAACGGATCTTCCAGAGCAAGGTCCTGAACTTGCGCGTATGTTCAACACGGTGGATAGCTTTGATACACATGCACGTATTCCTGAATATTTCGCATCTGTTGATGAAGCTGCTCAAGGGAACGGACATGTAGCAGTTATCTCGACAGGTTGGGATCCAGGCTTGTTCTCCTTGAACCGCTTGTTGTTCGAATCTGTTCTTCCAGAAGGCAATGAATATACATTCTGGGGACGTGGCGTGAGCCAAGGTCACTCCGATGCAATTCGCCGTGTAGAGGGCGTTAAGAACGGTGTACAATACACAATTCCTTCCGAGGAAGCTGTTGCGAAGGTACGCCAGGGGGAGAACCCTGAATTGTCCACTCGCGAGAAGCATTTGCGTGAATGCTTCGTTGTAGTAGAAGAAGGGGCAGACAAGGCTCGCATCGAGCAAGAAATCAAGTCTATGCCGAACTACTTCGCAGATTACGACACAATCGTGAACTTCATCAGCGAAGAAGAGCTGAAGGCGAATCACTCTGCAATGCCTCACGGCGGTCTTGTATTCCGCAGCGGCGTGACTGGTGAAGGCACATCGCAAATTATGGAGTTCGGTCTGAACTTGGGCAGCAACCCTGAGTTCACAGCGAGTGTTCTCGTTGCTTATGCTCGTGCTGTATATCGTCTGGCACAACGCGGCGAGTCCGGTGCACGCACTGTATTCGATATTCCATTCGGTCTGTTGTCTCCGAAGTCTCCGGAGCAGCTTCGCAAGGAATTGCTGTAATAAGGTAACGTAAATAAGTCGGATCGAACCCTTGATATTTCGGGGCTATTCGTTAATAGGAAGGGGTTGTCCCAAGTCGCTCTAGACTTTTGGAACAGCCCCTTTTTATTCGAATGTTCGAGGCTGTTAGGAATAAGTGATGCCTTCCCCTTCTGCTACGAAGCCTTCGATTACCTCTTGGCAGAGGCTGTCGATTCGCGTACGATGAGCTTCGTTGGTAGCAGTAATTCCATATATGGCTCATGCTTGTGTTCCATGCGCCAGAAAAGTCGTTCGACAGCTTTGCGACCAAATTGGTTGAGATCAATCCCCATTGTGGTTGTCATCGGCGTGGCTAAACGAGACAACTGGCCATTGTCAAAACTGCAAATAGATATGTCTTTCGGCACTTGGAAGCCGAGCTGATGAAGAGTTGAGTTAAGGAGAAATCCAAGACCATCGTTAACACAAAACCAAGCAGTCGGTTGAGTACCTATAGATTTCATCGTCTGCATTACATATTTGGGTTCCTCGAGTGCATCCTTCACAATCCACTCTGGATTCTCGGCGATGCCCTTATCGTGAAGTGCTAATCGATATCCATCTAACCGCTCATGATAGCTCGGCGAGAAACTGATATTCCCCATAAAGCCGATATGCCGATGCCCTAAATCGTATAGATGCTGAACGGCTTCGTAAGCGCTGAAGCGATTGTTTGTTAGGATGCAGTCCGCGTGAATAGCGGGATGGTGGTGATCAATGAGCACTGTCGGTATTCCAGTTGCAATAACCGCATTGGTATAAGATGTGCTGAGGTGTGACAAGATTATAATACCATCCACATCCTTATTTTCCAAAAAAAGAGGCAATACAAGCTCGCGCTCCGTTTCTTCATTTATGGATTGAATAAGCAGATGTTTGCTGCGTCTCCTCGTTTCCTGTTCTACACTCAAATATATCTCCCCAAAGAAACTTTTTTGCGCAAATGCGAAATCCGAAGCAATGAGTGCGATGTTGCCGGATTGTTCAGATAGTCGTTTCTTACGTGCAGAAGGATACTCATAACCCATTCTTTCCGCTGTTTCAATAATCAGTCGACGCGTTTCTTCGCTGACGCCATCTTTCCCGGAAAGAGCTTGGGATACGGAGTTTTTTGAAATATGGAGAAAATCAGCAATATCCTGCATCGTTATTTTCGTTCTCATAAATAGGTTCGCCCTTCCTTTCATTCATTATCATAACTGTAAGGCATCAAAATATTTAAGAAAAACTTGAATGATTTTGTAATAAATAATCAATTCTAGCGAATAGATGGTTTATTCATGAGTTTGACTATATGAAATTATGCCAGAAATCAATCCAAAACAGTACAACATTACAATTTTTATTATAACGTTACAAAATATTATTGTTAAGTTGAATAACTCATGTGAATAAAGATGATTGTACATAATATCCATTGTTTGTAGATTGACAAGGGTATTAATTTGAATAATAATGTTAATACAAACGCTTTCATGTTGTTATTGTAACCTTATTTATTAACATTACAAGATATTTTGTAATGTTCCATTTGGTTATTACACCATCTACAGGAGGTTTGTTTCAATGAAAAAGAAACTGTCAGTATTGCTGATTCTTACGATGGTCTTCTCTCTCTTGGCTGCTTGCGGAAAAGGGGCAACGAAGGAAGGTGCAGACGGAGTAACGACGATTGAGCTTTGGGCGGCACCGAATCCGCCACAGCAAGCTTACTGGATGGAAATGGCCAAGGAATATGAGGCTGTTAATCCGAAGATTAAAATCAATGTATCTGCCATTAAAGAATCGCCAAGCTCGGAAGCGAGCATTCAGGCGGCAATTGCAGGGGGGAACGCTCCGGCTATTTCGGAGAACATCAATCGCGGCTTCGCAGCTCAGTTAGCGAAGAGTAAAGCGCTTGTTCCACTGAATTCGTTACCGCAGTTCAATGATATCGTGTCGAGCCGCAATATGGAGAAAACGCTCGAGCCTTGGAAATTTGCTGATGATAATCAATACGTGCTTCCGATTTACTCCAACCCGATGTTGTTCGGCTGGCGCATTGACATTCTAAAGGAGCTTGGCTATAACGAGGCGCCGAAGACGTATAGCGAAGTGTTGGATGTAGCGAAGAAGCTGAAAGCGAAATACCCGGATAAATATGTATGGGGCAAAGGCGCAGATTTAGTGGATCCTACCCCTTGGAAACGCTGGTTCGACTTCTTTATGCTATATAACGCATCATCTGACGGCAACAAGTTTATTGACGGCAACAAATTTGTCGGAGATGAAGCAGCAGGGGTCAAAACGCTGGAGTTTGTAGACAATCTGCGTAAAGAAAACGCAATTCTCTCGAAAAACGTAACTGATCCGTTTGAAACAGGAACAGGTATCTTTACGGATCTTGGACCATGGACATTCAACTATTGGGCTGAAAGATTCCCAGAAATGAAATTCAATGAGACGTATACGCTCACTCTTCCTCCCGTTCCGGACGGAATGAATCCTGCGGAAGCGAAGACGTTCTCTGATGCGAAAGGTCTCGTTATTTTCTCCAGTGTGCCGAAGGAGCAGCAGGAAGCGGCTGCCGAGTTCCTCAAATGGGTATACTCCGATGCGAAGCACGACGCGACATGGTTCGAGAAGACGAACTTGCCTCCGGCGCGCGACGATTTGGCTGAGTTGCCAGAATTCAAAAATATTATGCAAAAATCGCCTGGACTTGAATTGTATGCAAAATCCGTTCCGCATGGTGTTCCGGCAATCGACAACCCACGGTACAACGAATTACAGACAATTATTGGACAAGAGGCTTTCAACAAGGTAGTCAGAGGCGAAATCGATCCGAAGACTGCATGGGATAATATGAAAAAGGCAATTGAAGGGGAACTTCAATAATGGTTGATAAGCAAAATAATCGGTTGGGCTGGTTATTCACCAGTCCCTACCTCATTTATGGTCTTGTATTTTTCTTGGGACCGTTAATATGGTCCCTCTTTCTGTCATTCACGAACTGGGATTTAATCGCACCAGAATACGATATTGTCGGCTTTAAAAACTTCATTAAGGCTCTGTCATCGCCAGGTGTAGTATCGGCATTTTGGGTAACGTATAAATTCATGATTGTGTTTGTGCCGCTCGTTACCATAATGTCACTCGGAGTAGCCGTGCTTGTACAAGGATTGCCGAAGTTCCGCAGTCTTTATTTAATTGGCTTCTTTTTGCCGTACTTATCATCGGGTGTCGTGGCATCGCTTATCGTGAAGGGCTTCCTTTCCTTTAACAGTCCGGTGAATGTTTTTCTACGCAACAACTTTGGACTTGACATCAACTGGCTTGGCTCACCGCTATCGGCGCTGTGTCTCGTAGCGCTCATCATCGCTTGGAAATTTACCGGATATTATGCGCTTATTCTTACATCCGGACTCGAAAGCATTGATAAGGAAGTATATGAAGCAGCAGCGATCGACGGAGTTACGGATCGACAACGCTTCTGGAAGATCACGTTACCGTTACTATACCCTGCAATGTATACAACACTGATTTTGGCGTTTGGCGTTACCTTCGGTATTTTTACAGAGGTTTACCAATTGACGGGCGGAGGACCGAACTTCGCTACGAACACTTGGCAGATGGAGATTTATACCCAAGCGTTCAAGAACTTACAGGCGGGCTACGCTTCCGCAGTTGCGATACTAGCATCTGTAGTTACGTTCATTTCAATTTTCATCATTAAAAAACTGCTGGAAACGTGGGGTAAACGAAATGGTTGGGTCTAAACAAAACAACAAATTCCGTTTGACGGTTCGTTACATCGTAGCAACGCTCCTGCTTCTGGTCATGGTATATCCCTATTTGTACATGGTATTAAACTCGTTCGCTGATTGGTCGCAGGTTGACCGAAAACTTATACCGGGCAGCTTCTCCCTGAAATCGTACGAGTGGCTATTTACCGGCGGTGAGTCTGGAATTGCTCGTCCATGGCTGAATGCTTTCCTGAACAGCGTGATCGTTTCGGTTGTATCGACGGCACTCATGATGCTCTTCGGCGTCATGGTAGCTTACGCGTTGTCGAAGCTGAATTTCAAGGGGCGGGACACAGTGAACAATTTCGTCTTGTTCCATATGTTCTTTCCGGCGATCATCCTGCTCATCCCGAACTTCCTCGTCATCCAGAAGATCGGTTTGTATGATACGTACTGGGCAATGATTATTCCCAAAGCGATCAGCCTATGGGCAATTTTCATGTATACGAACTTTTTCAAGGCAATTCCAACGGTATTCATCGAGGCGGCGAAGCTGGATGGAGCGTCCGACTTCAAGATTTTGTATCGCATCATGATGCCAATGTCGAAGTCGATTACTGCGGTTATCTTCTTGTTCCTGCTCATGGAGCGCTGGACAGAATTGCTGTGGGATATGATCGTTGTACGCAGTGACAATATGCTGACGCTGAACGTGCTTTTGTCGCAAATGTTCGGCCCTTATGGCGGTTATCCAGGTCCGCTGTATGCCGCGTCGGTGCTGTTGACGCTTCCGATTATAATCATGTTCCTCGTGTTCGGCAAAAAGTTCAAAGAAGGTATGCAATTCAGCCTGAAGTAACCGTATGGACTACGTAATGGGAGTGGAGAAAGTGGAGACACCTTGGTGGAAATCTGCCGTGTTTTATGAAATCTATATGCCGAGCTTTTGTGATGGAAACGGTGATGGAATAGGAGACTTTGCTGGTATTGTATCCAAGCTTGACGAGCTTCAGGAGCTCGGCGTCGAAGGCTTATGGCTGACGCCTTTCTATCTATCGCCCAAGGTGGACAATGGCTATGATATCGCCGATTATACGACCATCGATCCGGACTACGGAACGATGGTCGATTTCGACACTTTCATTCGTGAGGCGCATGATCGCGGTTTCAAGGTCATCGTTGACCTTGTACTGAATCATACGTCTGTGGAGCATCCGTGGTTTAAAGAATCTCGATCATCGCAGACGAATCCGAAGCGCGATTGGTATATATGGAAAGATCCAGTCGAAGGGGATGTACCTAACAATTGGGAATCGTTCTTCGGCGGGCTCGCGTGGGAGTATGACGAATCGACGGGACAATATTATTACCATGCATTTGCGAAGGAACAGGTCGACTTGAATTGGGCCAATCCTGACGTACGCACGGCGATGAAGGAAGTTATGGGTTTTTGGCTTGATAAGGGCATCAACGGTTTCCGTCTCGATGTCATTAACTTCTTGAAAGTATCCGGAGAATTTCTTGATAATCCGTACGATGCGGCAGGCGAGCAGCAGCATGTGCACGATAAGGACCAAGCCGGCATCTTGGATGCGATTGCCGAGATATGCGCGTACGTGCATGAACGGGAAGGGGCATTCATGGTTGGCGAGATCGGCTCGGAGGATATGGACGTATTGAGCCGTTATAGCGGCAAAGGGTTGCTTGACGTCGTATTCAACTTCAATCTAGGCAGTCAGGAGACATTCTCGTTCGATCGTCTCTATACAGAGTTGCAGAAGATGGAAGAGGTTCATGCATCTGATCAAGTGCCGACGCTATTCTTTAGCAGCCACGACATGCCGCGGCACATTTCACGGTTCGGCGATGGAAATCCAGAGCTGGAGGAGAAACGTGCGAAGCTGATCGCCACGCTGATGTTGACCGCAAAGGGTGTGCCGTTTCTCTATTACGGTGACGAGATTGGGATGCGCGATTTCGTGGCTGAGACAATCGAGGATATGCGTGACGTTCAGGGGCTGACCGCGTATCAGCTGGCGCTTGCGAACGGCAAGTCCTCCGAAGAGGCGCTGCATATGGCCAATGCGAAGTGCCGGGACAAATCCCGTACGCCGATGCAATGGACGGAGGAGAAATTCGGCGGCTTCTCGGATGCTGAGCCATGGATTGGCATGGGGCCGCAGCATCGTCTGTTGAACGTAAGAGCAGAGAAGCAGCGTCCAGATTCTATTTATCAATTTTATCGGAAGCTAATCGCACTCCGGCGCCGGCATCCGGCACTTTATGGAGGCTATTATGCCTTGATGGAGCGGCGTGAAGACACGTTGCTATACGTTAGGCGCGCAGCTGGCGAAGAAGCACTCGTGGCGCTTAACTTCGGTGCGAAGACATTGGCGCTGTCGTCTGGCCTTCGAATAGCAGGTAACCCGTACTTGGCCTTATCGAATTATCGTGAAACGGCAGAAGATTTCGGTTCATTCATCCTTCGTCCGTATGAAGCGGTCGTCTGGATAAGCGAGACTAACTAATGAAGGAGATATGTCCGTCATGGAATTAATCAAAGGCAGTGTAAAGACGTGTGAAATCCTACTGCAGGAATATATGGCGCATAACCAGCTGGCACAGAACGCAGAGAAGCTGTCGTTTACCGGGGTTGGCGACAAGGACGTATACAATATTACGGCTCCATTTGAAGATGCAGGTGAACTGGTCATTGCTGGACGCGTCGAATCACGTGACAGCGAATTTTCCGAAGTTCTTTTCTTTGTTGAACAGAACGGGGAATGGGTACCGCGTGAAGGTGCACCAACATTCGAACTTCAGGATCCGTTTCAAACGCGAATCGGCGGCGAGCTCGTACTCGGCGGTGTGCAAATTTATCCGCATCCGACACAGGAGAACGCGCTTATGTGGCGCACAGTGTTCTACAAAGGGAAGAGCATCGCAGAGCTGAAGCCTTTCTTCAAGGGACCGAACGGAATGAAGGATTTGCGCATTGTTGAGCTTCAAGATGGCAGCGTTGGCGTCTTTACCCGCCCACAAGGAGAAAAAGGCGGCCGTGGAAAAATTGGCTATTCTCGTGTGAATCGCTTGGAGGATCTATCCATTGAGCTGATTAACAATACTTCGCTGCTTGACGGACAATTCATTGACGAAGAGTGGGGAGGCGCTAACGAAGCGCACCTGCTAAGCGATGGTCGAATCGGTGTACTTGGTCATATCGCCAACTTCGATGCACAAGGGGATCGTCACTATTACCCGATGGTATTTGTTCTCGACCCTGCAACGGGCAAGTATTCCGATATCAAGCTCATCGCTGTTCGCAATAAATTCTTGCCAGGTGCCGCGAAGCGTACTGATCTTGTAGATGTCGTATTCAGCGGTGGACTCGTGCGCAACGGAGATGGTACGGCAGTGCTGTATGCCGGCATAAGTGATGCAGAAGCACATCGTTTGACGATAGCGGATCCGTTTCAAGAGTTTGAACAGGCATAATAGTATTTACTATTTTACAGCTTAAGGAGTCTACAATATGAATATCTATCGTTATGAAGAAAATCCGATCATTACGCCAGCTGACGTCAAGCCACACCGTGACGACTTCGAAGTCATTGGTGCGTTCAACGCGGGCGTTGCAACCTATAATGGCGAAGTGCTGTTGCTTCTGCGTGTAGCGGAGCGTCCGATCAGCAATGATCCGAACATCGTAAAGGCACCTCTGTTCAATCCAGAAACGAAGAAGCTGGACATTATTGATCTTCGCATAGATGATGAACGCTATGATTTCTCGGATCCGCGTGTGATCCGCAACAAGACACTGAACGCGACTTTCGAATATTTGACTTCGATTTCTTATATTCGCATTGCGCGCAGTAAAGATGGACATAACTTTATAATCGATGAAGCGCCATTTGTATATCCGTCTACGGAATTGGAGACGTTCGGTATTGAAGATCCACGGGTAACGCAGATTGGCGATACGTACTATATCTATTTCTCCGCCGTATCCCCGGTAGGAATCGGTGAATCAATGGTATCGACGAAGGACTTCGTGAACGTGACGCATCACGGAATGATTTTCGGCCCAGACAATAAGGACGTGCTTATTTTCCCGGAACAAATCAACGGCAAATATTATGCGCTGCACCGTCCGACGATGAAGAGCATCGGCAACCCTGAAATTTGGATTGCAGAATCGGATAACTTGCTGTACTGGGGCAATCATCACCATCTGGCTGGCTTGCGTCCGGGCATGTGGGATGGCGGCCGCATGGGCGGCGGCGCTGTGCCGTTCAAGACAGAGAAGGGATGGCTGGAGCTGTACCATGGAGCGACGAAGGATCATCGTTATTGCATGGGCGCCGTTCTGCTGGACTTGAATGATCCGACGAAGGTAATTGCCCGTTCCGATAAGCCAGTGATGGAGCCGGAAGCGGATTATGAGAAGAATGGCTTCTTCGGCGATGTCGTCTTTTCTTGCGGAGCTATCATAGAAGGCGACACGGTGAAGATGTACTATGGCGTAGCAGATACATCGATGGCCTGCGCTGAGCTAAGCGTCAAAGAAATTTTGGACAGTTTAACATACTTATAAACGAATTTAGAACAAAGAAACGTTAAAGCGCCAAAACCAGAAGGTTTTGGCGCTTTCTGAATAGGAGCACGAGATGAGATTAACTGATAACTGGAAGCTGCGCGATTTCAACGTTGGCGAAGCGCGTGACTTAGAGGTAGCCTCCCCTGACTATATCGATTATTTCTGGATGACGACGCAGGTGCCTGGCGATGTGCATACGACCTTAATCGAAAGAAACATTATTGATGATCCGTTCTATGGGCATAACGACCAGAAGTGCCGCTGGGTCGAGGAGAAGGTGTGGTGGTACCGCACGGTGTTCACTTGGGACGGCGAACGGGAAGCTGGAGAGCGGATGGAGCTTGTGTTTGAGGGGCTTGATACGTTTGCAACCGTCTATCTGAACGGAGTCGAGTTGGGCTCGACAGACAATATGTTCATTAGCCACTCGTTCGAGGTAACAAGAGAGCTTAATAAGGGTAAGAACGTGTTGGCGGTTAAGATCGATCCGGTTCATTTGTATGCCAAAGACAAAATTCAGTATTACTGGTCCGGGTTCAGCAAAAAGCGGATTTGGACGCGGAAAGCACAAAGCCACTATGGCTGGGACTGGGGACCGCGTCTTGTCTGCGCGGGTATCTGGAAGGACGTTCATCTCGTCAAGCGCCGCCATGGCTATGTAGACAACGTGTTTGCACGTACGTCAGAAGTGAAGGACGGGGAAGCAGTTGTAGACGTGACTGTCGATGCGCGGGTGTTCGACCGTAGCGAGGCATTCCTCGCAGAAGTAGAATTGCTTGATGCGCAAGGGAATCCTGTCGCGTCGCAATCGATTCCGCTTGACCACGGCCTGGGCTTCATACAAGACGGTGCCATTTGCGCGCAAGGACGATTCGGTGACGTGCGTCTGCATGTCCCGAATCCGACGCTATGGTGGACACATGATCTGGGTGAACCTTACTTGTACCAGTTAAAGGTAACGCTTCGGAGTGGCAGCGAAGCAGTTGACACATGGCAGCAGCAGTTCGGTATTCGCACGCTGGAATTGATGCTGTACAACGAAGCAGGGGAGCATGCCTTCACGTTCATGCTCAACGGTGTGAAGCTGTTCGCGAAGGGCGCGAACTGGATTCCAATCGACAGCTTCATTGCTGCAGTGCCGGATGACCGGTATACACGGCTAATTCGCATGTCGGTAGAGGCCAATATGAATATGCTGCGCGTGTGGGGCGGCGGCTTCTACGAGCGTGACATTTTCTATGACGAGTGCGATCGGCTTGGCCTGCTCGTATGGCAGGACTTTATGTTCGCCTGTGCGCTCTATCCGGACTATAACCGCAACTTTATGGACAATGTGCGACGAGAAATCGATCAGGTCGTCAAGCGGCTGCGCAGCCGGACTTGCCTCGCGTTGTGGTGCGGCAATAACGAGAACGACTGGCTGTACGAGGCGCTGTATTCAAGTGGTGAAATTCCGCATCCATTCTATGGTGAGAAAATATATCACGAATTGATGCCAGCTCTGCTGGAGACGCTTGATCCGACGCGCACGTTCTGGCCGAGCTCGCCGTACGGGGGCAACGACCATAATTCCCGTGAGGTTGGAGACACTCATAACTGGCAAGTATGGCACGGCAACATCGAGCCGCGTGTGTTTGGTCAGCCGCAGGTGCAGGACTATAGCGTAGAGGGATTGTCATTCAAAAAGTTCAAAGGCGATACGACGAAGTTCGCAAGTGAATTCGGTATGCACGCATCTTCCAACCGCTATACGCTGCATCGTAATATTCCGGAGAACCAATTCTTCTGGGGCAGCGAAGAGATGATGTACCGCAATAAGGATATCCATCATCCAAAAGGCATTCTCCTTATGGAAGGATATACGGGCGCGCCTACAAATATAGAGGAATATATGAACTACTCTATGCTGACGCAGGCTGAAGGCTTGAGATACGGTATTGAACATTACCGCCGCAATAAGCCGGATACGAGTGGCGCATTATTCTGGCAGCTGAACGACTGCTGGCCAGGTACGAGCTGGTCGGTCATCGATTACTATGGACTGCCGAAGGCATCGTATCATTACGCTCGCAAGTTCTTTGCGCCTGTGCTGCTGACAGCGGATCACGACGCTGGACAGGATCTCAGTCTGTGGGTGCTGAACGATCGATTGGAAGCTTATGAGGATACAGTTCGCCTGACCGTATATATGATGGATGGAACGGTACTGAGTGAATACAGCTTCGATGTGTCCGTAGCGGCGAACAGCAAATTACAGGCTGCCGTGCTGTCCGAGGCGGAGCTGACGAATGGGGCCGATCCGACAGAAGTCATATGCGTCTTGTCCTCTGTGAATGGCTTGCTGGAGGATAATTTCGTTTATTTTCGCGATTACAAGGACATGCGCTTCAATACAGTGAAGCTTAAGGTTGAAGCGGATGAGGCAGCGAGCGTTATCCGTATAAGTGCGGATCGTGTTGCGCGCATGGTCAAGATCGAGCTCGATGAGGAATGGATCGTGCTGAGCGACAATTTCTTCGATCTTCTGCCTGGACATGTGAAGGAAATACAAGTCTCACAATCCGAAGGAAAGAGCATTCCTTGGAATACGCTGCGTGTATCTGCATTGAATGAAGTTGTAGATAGCGCCAGATAACAATGGCGAGAACAGCGTGGCTAGTAACAGTATAACGACATTATTTTGAGAAAAGGGATGAGGAGCATGAAGGCGGCAGTTCTTCGTGGAACAAAAACCATAGAAGTTACAGAATGGGACGAACGCCAGCTTGGCAAGGATGAGGTACGACTGCGGGTCGCTTGCTGCGGAATTTGCGGCACCGATCAGCATATTTATCATGGTCATCCGGGATCAGCGGAGGTAACGCCGCCGATCGTGCTCGGGCATGAACTGGCCGGAACAGTCGAGGCTGTAGGTGAGAATGTTGTGAATATGCAGCCAGGTAATCGGGTGTCGGTTGATCCGAATATGTATTGCGGATCATGTGAATATTGCCGCGGGGGACGTGCTCACCTGTGTGATCATCTGCAGGCTGTTGGCGTGACACGGGATGGCGGCATGGGTGAACGATGCATCGTTCCCGCCACCAACTGCTACAAGCTGCCGGAACAGGTAAGCTTGCTGGAAGGAGCGATGGTCGAGCCGCTCGGCTGCGTGCTGCATGGGTTCAAGAAGCTTGAGCTGCGAGCGAATCAGCACGTGATCATTGCGGGTGGCGGCTTCATTGGCCAGCTGTTCCTGCAGCTTGTCAAAGCTGCTGGTGTTGCACGCATTACCGTCATTGAGCCGGTTGTGCAGAAGCATGGGTCGCTGCTGGCACTCGGCGCACATGCGGTTGTATCGCCAATAGATGGAGGAGCGGACGAGCTGCGGAACTCTGCAGACGTCGTTATCGAATGCGTCGGCCGGTCTGAGTCAGTTGAGTTGGCATGTGCAGCTGCACGCAAAGGCGGCCAGGTGCTGCTCTTCGGCGTCGCTGCCCCGGAGGCACGCGTGAGCATTTCACCATTCGAAATTTTCAGCAAAGAGCTGCGCATTATGGGATCGTTCATCAATCCATACACACACGAGGAAGCAATTACGCTTATTGCGCAAGGAATTGTACGCATCGAGCCGCTTATCAGCCATCGCTTCCGTATGGGAGAGTTGCCGGACATCATGTCGCGCTATCCTCAGCTGAATGTGACAAAAGGTGTTATCATGCACGAATAGCAAGTAGCCATTGTTCAACCTATATAGATGCCTGTAATCGAAACAGCCGCCCCAGCTCTTTGCTTGGGCGGCTGTTTCAATCTGAGAGCGGAGGCCAAAGTCTAATGTGTTCACCTCGTTATATGTGGTTAGTGGAATACCTTCCATTAATGCAACATAGCTCTAATTGGACATGTTCCAGTGCTGAGCAATGAATTCGTCACGACCAGACTTGGCACGATCCGCCTTATAATGTTCCGGCTCTTTGCGATAATAGTCCTGATGATGGTCCTCCGCGGGATAAAATGGAGTGGCATTGCGAATAGATGTGATAATGGACTTATCGAAACGGCCGCTTGTATCCAGCGCGGCCTTGGATGCCTCCGCCAAGCGGCGCTGCTCATCGGTATGCGTGAAGATGGCAGTCGTATAAGATTCCCCGCGATCGTGGAACTGACCTCCGTCATCCGTGGGGTCGATTTGCATCCAGTACAGATCGAGAATAGTCTCATAAGAAATGATGTCTGGATCATACGTGATTTGTACGGCCTCCAGATGGCCGCTAGTCTGCGATTTAACTTGTTCATAGGATGGATTGGAAATGTGTCCGCCCGTATATCCGGATACGATGCGATGCACGCCCTCCCACTGATCAAACGGCTTAACCATGCACCAGAAGCATCCTCCTGCAAATGTAGCGGTTTCGATTCTGTTGTTCTGTTCATTCCGCCCATTAACTTTGAGAGTAGTGGGTTGTCCCGCAGGCATTGACATCGTAGTTGCCCTCCCTGTTCACAATAATAGATAATATTCTATATTCACGGCTACCTATCTACATAAATTCAGATAAATGATCTACATGAACGCTTATCTGACGCATTCAGAAATGGGAATACCGCTTTTTAACAGTGTACCGCGGGAAGACTCAACTGCCAAGGAGTGATATGAATATGAACTTCGGTCTCGATCCATTGCCGCTCTATTTGCGGCATATAACATTGCTGCGCGAACAAGTACCATCCTTTCATGAATACCCCTTTGCCCTCGCTGCTATCCGCCCTTTTACCCAGCTTTCTTTTCGCAAGCCCGTAACCTTTATTGTCGGGGAGAACGGAACAGGAAAATCCACATTGCTGGAAGGAATGGCAATTGCCTGGGGATTTAATCCGGAAGGCGGATCCTTGAATTTTTCATTTGAAACCTCGGCCACGCATTCGGTGCTGCACCGTTATCTCCGGCTCTCACGAGGAATACAGCGTCCACGAGACGGATTTTTTCTTGCGTGCGGA
>NZ_JMDX01000032.1:0-37142 GCF_000935845.1 Paenibacillus sp. E194 | reverse complement strand
TATTGAAGCTCAAAATAAAGAGTTAAAAGCTTACAAGGATTATATTTCTTTTGTTGAATTTGGAGATAGATTTCAAGACAAAGCAAAACTTTTTATTGAATTAGGAGAACCTAGGGAAGATGATGAAAAGCAATTACAGGAATGTTTTAAAATGGTTGAATGGATTGTCTTACAAAAATACAAGGTGAATATTGTATTTTTCTTTAAGAATGATCCATTTATTCGAATACAGAGTACGGATATAGAGAAAATTCAAGATTGGAAAAATCTAAAGGACTACTTGGTCTGGAAGGGGCGGTAAAAACTGATAAACCACATGCGAGTTCAACAACTCCATACGGTTTTCCTTTTTTTGATTGTGACCCACACCCAGTGCCGAATGAATCGGGCGTCACGCTCAGAAAGAACTTAACCTTTATTGCCCCCATATGAAAGAATATGCCACTTTCAATCCATTTCTCTCCCTCAAAAAAGACACGGCGCTGATTTTGGTACAAGAAACGCTGAAGAATATGCTAAGAAGACAAATGATTTCTTTAACAAAGGGGGGGAATTACCAAGTTAAAGCTGATACTGATGGTACAATTAGAGTGTATGAACCTAGTTCAAATACGTTAGTTTCGTACACTGCTAACACTACAACAAAAACGTTTTATAAGCCGACATCGCCTACTTATTGGAGTAGGCAACCAAGAAGTTGAGGATGATAATAATGGAGAATAAATGTTTTGTATGTAATTATGCCGGATTGTATGGACCTCCTTATGATGAGAGAGGAGCCCCTTCTGATGAAATTTGTCCATGCTGTGGATTCCATTACGGTTACGATGATGATGATATAACAAACAAAGAAGATACTTATAAGCTATGGAGAGAGAAGTGGATCGAGAACGGCTTGAAATTGTTTTCAAAAGGAAGGAAATCACCTGAGGATTGGAAAGCTAATGAGCAATTGATGGGACTTTAATAAATTAATTTGCCTTGAGGGGTACTCCTTCAAGGCTTGTTTTTTACCTCACCCAGTGCCGAATGAATCGGGCGGCATGTTTTAGTAACTTTGAAAGCTTTGATTTAGACGAGGAAGAGTGGAAAAAACCAGAATCACTATGGATAACAAAGTGGAAATTAAAATTATCAAGGAAAAAGTGAAAGACATTAATTACGCCTGGGGCCTGACAACAAGAGTGAGCAACCAATTTAAGTAAAGATGCAGATGATTTAAATAAGGCCAGGTTTCTTGATATGGTAAAGTCTGACGAAACCGGAGAAATGGAATATAATGGGGTCACCGGGATGATCTACAACAAGTAAGCGGATTCTATTACATTCACATTAAGGATGAAATCATCAAAGTTAATCACACAAAATCCCTTAACGCTAGTATGGAATCAGCCTAATGAGGGGGGCTTATTTATGCAATAATAGAGAACTGACAGATCAGTGAGGAAAGATAGTGAGCTAATTATTCCAAATTTTCGTTCAGGAGGTAACGAGTCTTCATGCCAAGAGCGCTAAGAGTGATGAAATTGTGCTTAATACTATGCTTTTTTGTTATTTGTTATGTCGGAGTGAATGACCAAAAGCTAGATGCTTACTCGCCAAATTTATCTGAAAGGATGCTTCAACAAGATTCGAAGGAGCTTATGAGTGAACGAACGGATACCTCCAAGACTTTTCTTCATTCCAATAATTCAAGAACTACATATATTTCATCTCGGCCTATGCATTATAGGACGACGAGCGGATGGAAAGACATTAACAACATCTTTAACTTATCAAACAACTCAAAAACCATAGCATATATGAATGAAAATGTGTACGAGTTGGACGTTGCAAGGAAAAATGCAGCACTTCATATCAATTATGTAGGCAGTAATATGGCACTAGAACCGTTGAATACCATCTCAAGTTCTCCGCAAGTGAAACAAAACCGGATTTATTATCCTAATCTGTGGTCGAACGCATCATTTCAATATATTTCACAATATGATCAGATGTTTCTTCAGATTCAGCTTCATAATAAGAAGGCCTCGCAAGAATATGAGTTTAAATTGCAATCTAAAGATCTTATCGTATCATCCCAAAGTCCAAGCAGACTGGAATTAACAAATAGATTGAATCATGACGAGGTTTTTCAGTTAGATGGGTTCATTATTGATCGTAAAGGAAAGATACGCGATTCCCAATTTTCTATTAAACATGTGAATGTTAATGAATCGGTAGTCAAAGTCAATGTAAATGATAAGGAATTGGAGTATCCGCTTCAGATTGTAATGATGGCGACACCTGGTATCTCGAAAACGTCATCTCCGGATTATTCCAACAGCAACAAAATATATATAGACACACCAAATTTTCCAATTTCGCTAATTGAAAAAATATCATTTACGAGCCACTCCTTCGAACTAACCCCTGATGGAGATTATTATACATTCAGTAGACCGATGAAGGCATATCTTACGCTAGAGGAATATGAGAATGCAGGTTATACAAATTGTAAGGAAGAACCAGGTCTCGACGGAAGGTTGGTTAAGTACATCGGAAAAACTGCTGATGGCGAACCCAATGAGCTGCACGTTGGGAAAGATGAGCTGAGAACTGCTTGGGGAGGGACTACGGGCAAGTTTTATGGAGCGGCTTTTTACTCTCCTTTCATGTCGAGTTCTAGCTCTATGACATATGTAGAGGTTGCAATCACTTATACCCCGACAACTAGTTTCGCCCCTATTGTCTCAAATTTAAAGCCGAATAATAATGAGGTAGTAACAGATGATACGGTTCATCTGTCATGGACATATTCGGATGCAGAAAATCAACGTCAGTCTGCGTATGAAATCGAAATTTTTAATGGTGACAAGGTCTATATAAAGAAAAAAGAGATGATTAATACGAACTCTTTCGCATTACCACCAAATTCTTTATCAAAAAATTCTCATTATTCGTGGAGGGTTAGGGTATGGAATAGTGATAATCAAGTATCTGAGTATTCAGCCCCTGCGACCTTTTATTGGAAAGAAAAAGAGAAGCCACTAAGAGCCTATGAACTATCGAATCATTTTAAGGATGGGACTATCTTTTTCAACTGGAAATATGAATCTCCTAGTAAGAGCCCGCAATCAGCCTATGAAATCAATGTTTATGATGAAAATGGAAAAGAGTTCTTATCGACGGCCAAAATAAATTTGAATAGAAGCTCCCACTCGGCTGAACTGGGTCTATTTAATACCAAGAAGCAATATAGTTGGGAAGTAAGAGTATGGGATGATAAGAACACTGCGTCGGCATATTCGGAGCGTAGGGCGATTATTTGGGGAGACAAGCTTAAGCCATTGCCTCCTTCTCAGCTACAATCTCGTATCACAAACGGTGCTGTAGAATTCCAATGGAACTATAAATCACCGAAGGACAGCCCTCAAGCTGCATATGAACTCTTGGTATATAATCAAAATGGACAAATTGCTCTCCAAACTGGGCGTATAAGCAGCCAACGTTCTCTTCACACTCTTTTACTTAGCAGTATCATTACAAAAGAAACGTATACTTGGAAAGTGCGGGTATGGGATCAAGACAACGGAGTATCTGACTTTTCATCAATATCAATGCTCGATTTGTATCAAGAAGTAGAATATCATTACAACCCGGATGGAAAGCTCATGTTCATTTATTCGAAGAGCAAAAATAAAAAATAATAGAATATGTATATGATAAAAATGGTAACGTCATAAAAGTAATTAAATATTAAGTTATAAAATGTACGCCTTGGACTGTCAACACTAAACTAGACCACTTTTTTTAGGGTCAATTTTTTGTAACCAACTGGGCTCATCTAGCCTAGTGTTCCATGAATTCGGTATTTATTGTACCCGTTCACATAATCATTTAACTCCAGTTTCAGATGCTGAAGGCTATTTGTATTTCTATTTGATCAAATTAACAAAAATAGAAAGTGGATGGGTAAAAAATGGAAAGTGGATGGTTACAAAAGATTTCTCAAATGTTAATTTGTAGTTAAATAATTATTTGAACTCAAATAATTATAAATAATTACAAAAGGAGAAATTTATTGTGGGAAATTATCCTAAATATCGCGCAGCAGCTGTCCAGGCTGCACCTGTATACTTGGATTTAGATGCAACAGTTGAGAAATCTTGCAAATTGATTGCTGAAGCAGCATCTAATGGTGCAAAATTAGTTGCTTTTCCCGAAGCTTTTCTTCCCGGTTATCCTTGGTTTGCATTTATTGGCCATCCAGAATATACGAAAAAATTCTATCATGATCTCTACAAAAATGCAGTTGAGATTCCTAGCTTAGCTATTCAAAAAATAAGTGAAGCAGCTAGAAAACACGAAACTTACGTATGTATGTCTTGTAGTGAAAAAGATGGTGGATCTTTATATTTAACTCAACTATGGTTTAATCCCAAGGGCGATTTAATTGGAAAACATCGAAAGATGAGAGCGTCTGTTGCTGAAAGACTTATATGGGGAGACGGAAATGGAAGCTTGATGCCCGTATTTAAAACGGAGCTTGGTAATTTGGGTGGACTGATGTGTTGGGAACACCAGGTTCCTTTAAATCTGCTTGCAATGAATTCACAAAATGAACAAGTACATGTAGCCTCCTGGCCAGGATACTTTGATGATGAAATCTCAAGTCGATATTATGCTATTTCAACTCAAACCTTTGTTTTAATGACATCATCTATATATTCGGAAGAAATGAAAAGTATGATTTGTTTAACACCTGAACAAAAAGAATACTTCGATACATTCAAGAGTGGACATACTTGTATTTATGGACCTGATGGAGAACCAATTAGCGATATGATTCCTGCAGAAACAGAAGGAATCGCTTATGGTGATATAGATATAGAAAAAATAATTGATTATAAATATTACATCGATCCTGCTGGTCACTATTCTAACCAAAGCTTAAGTATGAATTTTAATCAAAATCCTACACCTGTTGTTCGTAAGTTTGGAGATAACGAGACTAAGAAAATGACTTATGAGGAAATCAATCTACAGATTGGCAGTCGAAACTTTTCAGGTGAAAATGCTTCCTTTTAATAAGTGAGATGATATGAAAGCGTCTTGAACACTCTCTGTCAGATAATGTTCAAGACGCTTCTATTTTCATGTACGTGGCATGGGCAAAAGGGTATGTCGTAAAACCCGGCATCTGAACGACGCCGGGTTGGCATTATGCTATTTTTCGAAACTACTCTGTGATTTTTTCTAGGACAGGCATGATCGCAATTGGCGGAAGCGACAGAAACACCGCTTGGTAATACACATTTTATTTGTCGCCAATGGAACTGATAAATCTGGTGGAAATTGATTGATCCTGTTTGTCCATAGCCGAGACCGAAATGTTGTTCGAAGCGGATTCATCCGCATGATCAAGAGCAGGTTTTGCTCCGGTCGCAAATCTTAAACCTAATGAGAGAGTGAATACTGTAATACCAAATTCTTTTTCGTGATCATGTTTTGCAATCCTCTTTTTATATTTTAATAGAGGATTTTTTCATGCATTTCTTTTGATGTTCCAGTATGTAAATGTCTAGAAGTTGGCTGATTTGTACGACTTCGTCATCGATAATATTATTTTTTTGGTTCATGAGGCAGGTTAATTCTTGCCTGAGTCGATCAATTTTATTTAATAGATCATCACAGTATATAATAGTCCGTCACCTCGGATTAGGGAGAATAATGGGGTGCACCCTGTCTTTACTATTAGTATACAATGTGTCTATTGAATTCTAATAAAAGGGATTATAGGGAAACTTTTTAAAATAAAAAAAGAGTACCAAGTTGGCACTCTTACCATGGGTGATGTCCGTTATCACTTCCAATGTCGACAAAAATGTTGTTAGTCCAGCAATAACAGAGAAGAGGAGCCTAGTATCGACTTTCAAAGTGAGACAACTTCGAGCAATTTCATGAATTAACTAACGGTAATGAAATACTATTACGAAATAGGCTACCATGGAGTGATTCCATCACTATTACCAGACAAAGCAGACATCGTAGCTTCGCCAATGACGACAGCGCTTAGAAGAGCAATATATGCTTTTGCCACGAAACGCTTCACTGTAATCCCTCCCTATCGGTTCGTTTGTAGTGCTCTGTCAGTTTTTGTAATGTCGGTATGGTCATCTGCATATTTTGCGTCAAATGACTTTGCATGATTTGGTGAATGCATTGTTTTCTTGACGAACGTCGTCCACTCTTGAAAAATGAAGAGCGCCTTCGAGAAACCCAGATATGCTTTTCTCAAATTCACCAACAGTTATGAAATATTTTGCTCGATGGTAATAATATTCGGCTAGTTGTGAAATCATGTTGGGATTGCTATCAATGATGTGTTGTGGGTCGATGGGGTAGGAAAGTAAATTTTTGGCTTCTTCTAATCGATGCTCCTTCAAATAAATAATCATTAATTGATTCAAAGCTGACAGAGCTGTATTCTGATCACATTTTTCTAGTAAAGTGGTCAACTGAGCTACAGCTACATCGGTCTTCCCCTTTTTGGAATTGAGTAATGCGTTCATCAGCAGCGTATTTTCTTTGATGTAAGGGCCATCATACTGTGAGTAAAGGTGAGTGTAATATTCGGACTTGTCATAATTCCCGATTTGATAATATGCACCCCTCAATATAAAGAGTGCGTGAACGTAGTACTCATTGTCATGTTCCGCTTCCTGAACCACGTGAAGGGCAAGCTCGATGCTCTCTGGATATAAAAATAAATTATAAGCATGAATGCCCAGCTTGTAATAGAACATGATGCGGTCTTCTGCGCTCAAAAAATGAGCGTACATTACGATATGATTTCCACTTTCGTACACTGCCCGCATCCGAGTAAAATCATCTCGTTCGATGAGGTACACCTGGAGCAAACCTTTTGCTAGGAACGGCATGATGCCGTGATCGCGTGAGTAGTCAACGATCAATTGGTACAAGGCCAATCGAATGTCCTTGTGTTCCACTGAAGCTGCGAAGCTATATAGGCGTTCGACTAAGGAGTGGCTGTCGTTGCTTGGTGATTCCAGAAATTTGGCACCTACTGTTCGTGCCAGTTCGGCGGAGCCTGAATGCTGGATCACGTCCTGCAGTATATGCAGCCGCATCTCTGCTCGTTTGTCCACGCTTAAGTACAGTTCGACAACCGTATCCAACGGGATGCGCAGTGCTTCGACAAGCGGGCGAAGTGTCGTATATTCCGGCCTCTTGACATCTTCGTTTTCGATTTTGGATATTGTGCCTTTATGAACGCCGGATGTTTCTGACAATTGCGCTAAAGTCATGCCGCTGTTGCGCCTATAACTATGTATTAATTCGCCGATGGACAATATCTGTGCCATCCTGTATGCACCTACTCTCATTTTCAATCATATACTCCTATAATTTACCATAGATTTTGTCGAATGGGAATGTTTGGATTGTTTGGATGGGATCAAAAGTTAAAAAATGTCGATTGTAAGTGAATTAATCAATTCCATTAACAAAAAGAACCTTGCCCGTACGGTGGCAAGGTTCTGCGTGGATTATGCGAGAGACAGCGATCTAAATATCATCCTCATTCATGTCTCGTGAGCCCCAATAAAATAGGGCAATGACGAAACCAATAACAATAATGAACGGGGCATAAAAGATTAAAAATTGATTCATCTGCTCTGTGCTCCTTTATATTTAACATAGCACTGCGCGACATTCATATCTGCCGCTTCATCCGCTGCATGCATTGCATGAATGCCTTCTCATCCCATCAAATATGCTTCTTGCCCGACCGACCGCCTGTGCCATTCTTGATCCCCTTCACATAGTTCGCGTCGAACAGGAACAGGCGAAGAAGCAGGAAGAGCGAGGGCAGTAGAATGAGCAATCCAAGGACAAATACAACGATCAGCGCATAGGCCATGGCCGGATTCGTGACATGCTCATAGACATTGATGTATGGGTAGAGCACATAAGGCAAATGTGCCGATCCGTATCCGAACCAAGCGAACCCGAATTGTAAGATGACACATAGAAACGCTAAGCCATAACGGCGTCTTCTCCATACATAATAGACGGCGATGACGAAGAACAGGAAGGACAGAACGAACATCCATGCCCGATCCAACATATTGGCAAAGTGCTCCGCATTATGACCCTGAATGGCGTAGAATACGAACAAGCTGGCTAGGATGGTGGGCGCGGACCACATCAGGGCATATTTGCGCACAATGTTGAGTGCCCCTTCATCCTCAGCTTTGGATGCATAGTACGTCAGGAACATGGCGGAAATGTACAACACGCTGACAAGAGCGAGCACAATAACGGAATAGGGATAGATGTTAGTGAACAGGCTCAGGAACTGAAATGAAATGCTGCCGTCAGCCCCCTCCGAAATATACCCTCCTTCAGAAATCGCGAGCACGGTGGACAACGCAGCGGGAATGAGCCATCCACTGACTCCATATAGAAACAGGTAGATACGATTACTCTTAACCCCATATGTGCTAAAGGCATAGTACGATCCTCGTAAGGCAAGCAGAATGAGCGCTAGACTGCCTGGGACGAGCAGTGCTGTTCCATAGTAGTACGCTGAATCGGGGAAGAATCCGACCAAGCCGATGTAGAAGAAGACTAAGAACACATTGGTTACTTCCCATACAGGGGACAAGTAGCGCTCAATCACGTTATGGATAATATGGCGTTTACCCGTTACCGAGCTGACATAACTGAAGAAGCCTGCCCCGAAGTCGATTGAGGCGACAAGCAGATAGCCGAACAGGAAGATCCATAGAACGGTGATGCCGACTAATTCGTAACTCATTTCTTCCCTCCTCCTTCCCAGCCAAGTGCCTTAATTTCATCTTCAGCAGGGTTGTGCTTGAACATGCGAATGAGCACCCGAATAGCAGTCACTGTGATTAATAGATAGAGCAGCGTGAACAGCCACAGCATTGTATCCACGTGATTGGATGTCGTTGCGCCTTCGGCTACGGTCATGACTTTCCATAGAATCCAAGGCTGACGTCCAATTTCAGCGAACATCCATCCGAATTCGATAGCCAACACCGAGAGCGGAGCGCCAAGCACAACGGCTCTAAGCAGCAATCGATTATGCGGCTTTTTTAGGCTTTGTCTGCGATTCCGCATGAACCAGATGACATACCATAGGGACACGACTGTTAAGTACATGCCGATAAACACCATGGAGTCGAAGAAGTAGTGGGATGCTTTAAGTGGAGGTCTCTCCTCCACGGGCACATCGTTCAATCCCTTCACGACCGTATCCGGGGGTGCCGCCTGCTAATATGCTCAAGGCAAATGGGATATGAAATCCGTATTTCACCTCATTATTTTCGGTAAGAATGCCGCCGAAGACGAGCTCAGCATGGGACTTCGTCTCAAAGTGCCATTCTGCTGCCGCCAGCTTCTCGGGCTGATATTCATGCAAATACTTGCCTGAGAAGTCGCCGATGACGGCTGTTGCGACAGAGAAGAGCAGGGCGGTTACCATCGACATGCGGAGCGCTTTTTTGTAATACGCGTGGGTGCGGCCGCGCAGTAGAGACATAGCTGAGATGGCTGCCATAATGAAGGCGCAAGTCACATAGGCGGTCGCGAGCACATGTCCAACTTTCGTCGGCATGGCAGGATTGAACATCGCTACGATAGGTTCAATATTCGTCATTTTCCCGTTCACCAGATCAAATCCGCGTGGTGCATTCATAAAGCCGTTAACAGCCGTAATGAAGAAGGCAGAGGCTGAGGAGCCTATAGCGACCGGAACAAGCAGAAGAAAATGATAGATGCGGTTCGGGAAGCGATCCCAGGTGTATAAATAGATGCCTAGAAAGATGGCTTCCACAAAAAACGCGAATGTCTCCATGAATAAAGGCAAAGCGATAGCCTGTCCTGCAACCCGCATAAAGTTCGGCCACAATAAGCTCAATTGTAGACCGATGCATGTCCCTGTTACGACACCTACAGCGACAGTAACCGTGAATCCGCGAGCCCAGCGGCGTGCCATAAGCAGATAATAGGAGTCGCCTCGCTTAATGCCGATCCATTCCGCAAGTGCAATCATTAATGGCATGCCGACACCAATAGTGGCGTATACGATATGTACGAACAGTGTTAGCCCGGTAAGTATGCGGCTGAAAATAACCGGATCATAGGTGAGCATGTGAGGTCAACACTCCTTCAAATATAAGTTCCGATCGTTCAGAATAGCCTTCGCAAGAAGGACAGCAGCATGATCGCGCCAACAACAAAGCAGACGACGATAAGCATCTTTTCTTGCTTTCTTATTTTTTCAATATGGTTGTTATCAGATCCCATTCATAGTCCCTCCCTTTTATCCCGAGAGAACGATCCCCGAAAAATAGGTTTGCCCTTGAAAAAGCTCCTAGTGAAATGATGCCCGTTTTTTCGATGTCTATGATGAAATCATGAAAGTTAGTCTTATCAAGATATGAAAATGAGGAAAAGTCGATTTACAAAATCTTAAAACACGCAATGTGGCAGCATTAACATTACCGTGCTACATTGGGACTAAAGACCGATAACAGGACTAGAGTAGGAGTGGAAGCTTATGACGATGTTGCTAACGAAGATGGAAGTAAGACGAGAGGAAGCGAATCGACCATCCATTATAAAGAGAGAGTATGAGGATCTCATTCAATTCGCACCGATCATTCTTGCCAGCACCACCATTGAAGAAGCGGATCATCGATTTCGGGAGGATGGCTCGCTGCGCTGCCTTGTCATAGGAAATGAACATTCTGAACCGTTTGGCATTGTGATGCGGGAGAGATTCCATGAAAAAATGAGCAAGCGATTCTCCCCTGCACTTTATTACGAAAAATCAATTGTTCGCGTAATGGATAAAGAGGCACTCATTGTCGAATGCGGTATCGATACCGAACAACTATTGGATATGTCAGCGTCCCGTTCTGAGGAACGAATGTACGACAGTATTGTGGTCACACGTGGGGGCAAATATGTCGGAATACTTACTTCCAAGCAGCTGTCATCCTTATCCAATCAAATACGACTCGAAGCGAAGCAGAAAGAGTCGGAGGTTATTACGTCTACGCTGGGCGCATTGCACAGCATATTAGCTGAAACTGAACATGTCCGCCAAGCTTCAGCAGATGGCAAATCGCACGCAGATCGGATGATCGACGAAACATTGACGGGAAAGACCGTGCTTGATCAGGTATCTTCTGCATTTCAACAGGTATCCGTACGAGTGGAGAGCCAGGCAAGACAAACCAAGGAATTAACTGAGCATACAACAGCGGTGGCGGATGCCGTCAGCGTTATTCGCTCATGGTCAGATTCTTGTCATATGCTGGCGCTCAATGCATCCATTGAAGCTGCGCGTGCAGGGGAGCATGGGCGCGGGTTCGAGGTGGTTGCGTCCGAGGTGCGCAAGCTGGCTTCGTTAACCAAGGCAGCCACGGAGCAAATCGATGAGACGCTCCATCAGATGATGAAAGCCTTAACGCTGACGATTACAACCGGCGATCAAGCTCATTCCGAAGTGAATACGACGCTTGAAGGCTTGAACGCTGCCTTGTCCAAGTTCGAGCAACTGTTCCGTGCCATAGCAGAAAATCGCAATCGATTGGATCAAGTAGATGCGTACGCAGCACGCATGGCTGTGACAGCGAATGAGGCAAATCGACAGTTACAGACAATGTCAGCACAAGATTGATTTTTTTACATTCCGTTAACAAATAAACCAAACAGTCTTAACAAACAGCCATTAACATACTAGATGTGAGACAAACAACGAATACATTACAACAAAACACATGGGAATCAATCAAAAGGAGTGGATTGTCTTGAAAAAATGGGGAAAACAAATCATGATGCTCACGCTCGTAGCAGCGTTGACAGTAGTATTGGCTGCTTGTGGAGGCAAGAAGGATGATGCTTCTGCAAATCAAGGTAACAACGCGGCAACAACGGAAACGAACAAGTCGGCGACGGAAACGACTAGCCCTGAGAAGTTGACAGGCACGATCGAAATAGATGGATCCAGCACAGTATATCCAATCGCAGAAGCGATTGCAGAAGAGTTCGGCAAAGAGAACGGCGAAGTACGCGTATCGGTTGGTACAGCAGGTACAGGCGGCGGCTTCAAACGCTTCATTAATAGCGAGACAGCAATCAGCAACGCTTCTCGTCCAATCAAAGAAAAAGAAGCAGCTGCTGCAAAAGAAAAAGGGATCGACTACTTGGAATTGTCTGTGGCCTATGACGGCTTGTCCATCGTAGTGAATAAGGACAACACTTGGGTGGATCACATTACAACAGATGAACTGAAGAAAATCTATGAGCCTAACTCGAAAGTAAAAACATGGGCTGACGTTCGTGCAGGATGGCCAGCAGAAGATATTAAAATCTATTCGCCGGATACAAACCACGGCACATTCGACTACTTCACTGAAGAAATCAACGGCAAAGCACAAGAGAGCCGCAATGACAAGCAAATCACATTCAGTGCCGATACGAATGCTATCGTGCAAGGGGTATCTGGTGATAAGAACGCTATGGGCTACTTCGGATTCTCTTACTACGAAGAGAATCAAGACAAGCTGAAGCTGATACCAGTTGACGGCGGCAAAGGCGCAATCGCTCCTTCTGAAGAGACAATTAAAGATGGAAGTTATGCACCACTGTCCCGCCCGCTCTTCATCTATGTGAACAAGAAGAAGCTGGAGCAGCCAGAAGTGAAAGCATTCGTTGATTACTATATGAAAAAATGTAGGCAACATCGCGAAGGAAGTCGGATACGTTGCACTTCCACAAGAAAAATACGATGAGCAAATGAACTTGTTGAAATAAGAGAAGTACTGACTTCGATTTCGGTTATAGTCAGCATCATACTAGCAGTGAAATGTGATGTCTCTCCAAAAACAGATGTTTGAGGCATCACATTTTCACGAAGTCAATGTTAACGAATTGTAAAAGAACGCAAAGAGAGGTTAGGGCTATGCAGGGTAATCTCCCGCAGCGAGAGACGACGATATCATTCAAAAATGGCAAAGTGCATGTAACCGATAAAATTGTTCCGATTTTATTATTCCTATGTGCCGCTTTGTCTGTAGCGACAACCATCGGGATTGTTTACACGCTCTTTTCTGAAACGTTCTCTTTCTTGAAGCAAGTCAAGATTACAGAATTCTTGTTCGGTACAACGTGGAGCCCGCTCATATCACCGAAGTCCTTCGGCATCCTGCCGCTGCTAGGTGGTACGTTAATGATTACGGTTATTGCTTGTCTGGTTGCGATACCGATTGGACTTGCAAGTGCAATCTACTTGAGCGAATATGCACCTACTCGTGTTCGCAAAATTGTGAAGCCGATTCTTGAAGTATTGGCTGGTATCCCAACGATTGTTTACGGTTATTTTGCTCTAACCTTCGTTACGCCGTTGTTGAAGTTTATCTTCCCATCGACGGGAATGTTCAATGCGTTAAGCGCAGGTCTTGTTGTCGGGATTATGATTATTCCGATGGTCTCTTCCTTGTCTGAGGATGCGATGTCGGCAGTACCGCGCAGCTTACGAAATGGGGCATATGCACTCGGGGCAACAAGATTTGAGGTTGCGTTGAAAATTGTGGTTCCAGCAGCTTTCTCGGGTATCGTATCATCTGCTGTACTTGCCTTCTCGCGCGCAATTGGCGAGACGATGATTGTAACGATTGCTGCAGGTGCAACACCGCATTTGACCTGGAATCCGCTAGAGAGCATCCAGACGATGACGGCTTATATAGTACAGGTCAGCATGGGAGATACACCGCATGGCTCCATTGAGTATGGAACGATCTTTGCTGTTGGTATGACCTTGTTCGTGATTACGTTCCTGCTTAATATTTTGGCGCTGTGGGTGGCAAGACGCTTCAGGGAGGAGTACTAAGCTAATGAGTATGTTTCAAGATGCAAACCGCAAACAGATTGGTACCCGCCGGAAGGTAGACCTTGTGCTTCATATCCTGTTCCTGGTGGCAACTTCTATCGGTATTATTGCGCTAATGGCCTTGCTGATTCAGATAATGATAGATGGATTGTCTCGTTTGAACCTTGATCTATTTACGAATTACCCGTCGCGAATGGCTGCGAAGGCTGGGATGAAATCAGCAATTGTCGGTTCCATTTACATGGTGCTTATTATGGCTCCTATCTCGTTCGTCCTCGGCGTAGGAGCGGCGATCTATCTTGAGGAATACGCGAAGAAGAATAGGCTAACACGGTTAATTCAACTGAATATTAGTACGTTGGCCGGGGTTCCATCCATTGTGTACGGGATATTGGGATTAACAATCTTCGTACGCGGATTGGCTCTGGAACGCAGCTTGCTCTCCGGAGCGCTTACGATGACGCTGCTCGTGCTGCCGATTATTATCGTGTCTGCACAGGAAGCCATCCGTGCAGTACCTAGGGCGCGCCGGGATGCTTCATTCGCTCTCGGTGCAACGAAATGGCAGACGGTATCCCGTTCTGTTCTTCCGTCTTCGATTTCAAGTATTATGACAGGCGTTATCTTAGCATTGTCCCGGGCAATCGGGGAGACAGCACCGCTCGTTATGATTGGGGCATTGACTTTCGTTGCGTTTCTGCCAGAGAGCATTATGGATCAGTTTACCGTTATGCCGATTCAAATCTTCAACTGGGTATCTAGACCGCAACTTGCATTCCATGAACTGGCTGCAGCAGGCATTATCGTGCTTCTGGCGCTGCTTATCATTATGAATATCTCAGCAGTTATTCTACGCAATAAATATCAGAAACATATTTAAGGAGACGATAGCATGAGCACAGCGACTGCCTTACAGACGTTAATCGACATTAAGAACTTAAACTTGTACTACGGTACGTATCATGCCTTGAAAAATGTCACTATGACGATTCCGGAGAAGGCAGTCACTGCGTTCATCGGACCGTCCGGCTGCGGGAAATCTACGTTGCTTCGTACATTGAACCGCATGAACGACATGATCATAGGCACGCGTATTGAAGGAACAGTTGCGATTGGCGGAACAGATATCTACAGCAACGAAGTTGATGTGGAAACACTTCGCAAAAAAGTAGGTATGGTATTCCAGCAGCCAAACCCATTTCCGAAGTCGATTTATGACAACATTGCTTACGGCCCGCGTCTTCATGGCATCCGCAGCAAAGCGAAGCTGGATGAGATTGTTGAGCAGAGCTTGAAGCAAGCTGTACTGTGGGATGAAGTGAAGGACTACTTGAAGCGCTCTGCCTTCGGTTTGTCTGGCGGTCAGCAGCAGCGTCTCTGTATCGCGCGCGCATTGGCAGTCAACCCTGACATTCTGCTGATGGACGAGGCGACTTCGGCCTTGGATCCAATCTCAACGCTGAAGATTGAAGAGCTTGTCCAAGAGCTCAAGCACAAGTACACGATTGTTATGGTTACGCACAATATGCATCAAGCTGCTCGTGTATCGGATCAGACGGTGTTCTTCTTGAACGGAGAAGTCGTTGAATTCGACAATACGGAGACGTTGTTCTCGAATCCTACTGATAAGCGGACAGAGGATTACATTACAGGTCGCTTCGGCTAAATTTGATAAGAAGGATAAGGAGTGTAGCTGCAAATGATCAAGCGGAGAGAGTTCGACTTGGCCTTAGAAGAACTAAGTACATTGCTTGAAGAGATGGGGACGCGAGTAGAGCGTGCCTTGTCGGAATCAATTGAATCGTTGAAGAATATGGATGTCGAGCGTGCCAAGCGAATCATTTCCGAGGATGCTGAGCTGAATCGCATTGAGGAGAAGATTATCGATCTTGGATCGAAGTTGATTTTGACACAGCAGCCTGTTGCGAAGGATTTGCGCCGCATTCTCGTTTCCTTCCGCATCTCCAATGATCTGGAGCGGATGGGAGATCTGTCGATTGACGTAGCGAAGGTTGTGCTGCGCATGGAAGGTCAGACGTTCATGAAGCCGTTGATCGACTTGCCTCGCATGGCGGAGACGGTACAGCTGATGATCAGGGAGTCAATTCAAGCTTACATTAAGGAAGACGTGAATCTTGCTTACAAAATGGCGAAGGACGATGACCTCGTCGACCAGTTGTACAGCCAGATCTTCCGGGAGCTGTTGACGTACGTTGTAGAGAATCCGCAAAATGCATCTCAGGCGATGCTGCTTACCTTCGTCGGACGCTACATCGAACGGATTGCCGATCATGCGACTAACATTGGTGAGGCGGTCGTCTATCTTGTGACGAACCAACGCCCTGATTTGAATAATTAATCATACGGAATCATTGAAGAATATGTCATCTTATTCTCCATCCTCAACCGACCGCGGATCACCCGGTCGGTTATTTTTTTCCCATAATATCATCATTTTCTTTTCTAGTACTGGCTATGCTATCATGAAGGTAGAGAATGGATTGAGGTGCATGAAACAATGGATAAATGGATCATTATTGACGGCAACAATATTATTTACCGCGCTTTCTTTGCAATGCCTCCTCTGACGAATGCTCAAGGATTACATACAAATGCTGTATACGGATTCACGACGATGCTTCTTCGCGTTATTGAAGAAGAGAAGCCGACCCACTTGCTGGTTGCATTTGATGCTGGCAAGGAGACATTCCGTCATGGAGATTACAAGGACTACAAAGGCGGCCGGGAGAAGACGCCTTCTGAGCTGTCAGAGCAGTTCCCTGTCTTGAAGCAGCTGCTTGATGCGCTTGGTGTTCCTCATTTCGAGATGAGCGGATACGAGGCGGATGATATTATCGGTACCTTGACTCGCGAAGCAAATGAGCAAGGAATTGAGATGGCGGTTGTGAGCGGGGATAAAGATATGCTCCAGCTTACTTCTGATCAGGTTACGATTCTGCTCACACGCAAGGGTGTGACGGAGATTGAGAAATATACACCGGCAGCCTTGCAGGAGAAGTATGGCATTGAGCCATTACAAATTATTGATATGAAGGGCCTAATGGGCGATTCCTCGGACAATATTCCGGGTGTGCCCGGTATTGGAGAGAAGACGGCTCTTAAGCTGCTGCATCAATTCGGCAGCGTAGAGAGTGTGCTTGAGCATGTGGACGAGCTGAAGGGCAAGATGAAGGAGAACCTCATTAATCATGCTGAAGACGCACGCATGAGCAAGAAGCTTGCAACGATCTTCCGTGAGGTGCCGCTGGAGAAGAGCCATGAGGAGATGGCGTATCATGGCATTAAGGCGGACACGGCGATTCCGATGCTGCAGAAGCTTGAGTTCAAGTCAATTATTGAGCGTATGGAGAAGATCGGGCTGATCGAGGGCGGCACGGTTGCATCAGCACCTGCTGATGAAGAGCTGTCTGAGGATAAATTGAACGTGCAGCTTGTGGATGGAGATTTCAGCGGGTTGAAGCAAATCATCGCTTCCGCGGATACAATCATCGTCGAAGCGCATGGAGACAATCCACATCAAGCAGAGCTTATTGGTGTGCTTATTGCGGAAGAGGAGTCCAACTGGTTCATGACCCGTGAGGAGCTTCTATCTGACAAGGCACTATTCGTACGGGAATGGATTGCGGATCAAGGTAAGCAGAAGAGCGGCTACGATATGCATTATGCGGAATTGGTGCTGCATTGGACAGGCATTGCCTATGATGGCTCCGCATTCGATGCTCAGCTTGCTTCCTATGTGCTTAACCCGGATGATGCGGCACTGTCCCTTCAAGCGATTGCTGAGAAGTACGGCTTGTCATCTAGCCCGACGGATGAAGAAGTGTACGGGAAGGGTGCCAAGTTCAAGGTTCCTGAACTTGAGACTGTTGCGTTGCACGCTGCTCGCAAGGGCAAGCTTGTTCGCCAGTTGAAGCCTGTGATGGAGCAATTGCTCCAAGAGCAGGAAATGAACCGACTTTATTTTGACCTGGAGCTTCCATTGTCTCGTGTTCTGGCGCAGATGGAGAAGACCGGCATTCAAGTCGATACAGATGCGCTGAATCAATTAGGTACGCAGTTTACGGAACAAATTGAGACGACAATGAAGCGTATTTATGAGCTCGCAGGTACGGAGTTCAATGTTGGATCGCCGAAGCAGCTCGGTGAGATCCTATTCGATAAGCTTGGACTTCCAGTCATCAAGAAGACGAAGACCGGATATTCCACAGATGCGGAAGTTTTGGAGAAGCTGGAGCCTTACCACGAGATCATTCCACTAATTCTGCATTACCGTCAAATGACGAAGCTCCAATCGACGTATATTGAAGGATTACTGAAGGAAGTGCGCAAGGAAACGGGCAATGTCCACACTTACTTCCGCCAGACCATTACTGCGACTGGACGCTTAAGCAGCCAATACCCGAACCTGCAGAATATTCCCGTTCGGCTTGAGGAAGGACGCAAGATTCGTCAGGCGTTTGTTCCTTCGGAGAAGGGATGGCATATCGTTGCTGCCGACTACTCTCAGATTGAGCTTCGTGTATTGGCTCATATCTCGGGAGACGAGAAGCTGAAGGAAGCTTTCCTGCATGACATGGACATTCATACGAAGACCGCGATGGACGTGTTCGGTGTATCTCCTGAGCAGGTTGACGCTAACATGCGCCGCTCGGCGAAGGCGGTTAACTTCGGGATTGTATACGGTATTAGTGATTACGGACTGTCTCAGAACTTGAATATTACGCGCAAGGAAGCAGCGCAGTTTATCGAGCAGTATTTTGCTGTATTCCAAGGCGTTAAGCAGTATATGGAAGACATCGTGAAGCTTGCTCGCCAAGACGGCTATGTAAAGACAATGCTGGAGCGCAGACGGTACCTGAAGGATATTCATGCTTCCAACTTCAATCTGCGTTCATTCGCAGAGCGGACGGCGATGAATACTCCGATTCAAGGAACAGCCGCAGATATTATTAAGCTCGCCATGGTTCAGATGGATGCTCGTATGCGCGAAGCGGGACTGAAGAGCCGCATGCTGCTGCAAGTACACGATGAATTGGTATTCGAGGTTCCAGATGAAGAGATGGAGACGATGTTGAAGCTTGTTCCTGAAGTAATGGAATCGGCTATTGAGCTCTGTGTTCCGATGCGAGCAGATGTAAACAGCGGCGAGAATTGGTATGAAGCGAAGTAGAACGTAAGCCAAGGCGGTGAGCGAGGACGATGTAATAACCGCCAAGCCTACATGAGAGCGGCTTTTTCGGTATAATGAATATATCAAGAGGTGATTGGACATGCCGGAATTGCCGGAAGTAGAAACAGTCAAACAAACATTGAATACATTGGTCGCTGGAAAGCGGATTGAGCGGGTAACGGTTACGCTGCCTCGTATTATCCAGCGGCCGTCAGAAATAGAGCAATTTTGCGATGCATTGAAGGGTCACACGATTGAACGGGTTGAACGCAGGGGCAAGTTCTTGCGGATCCTGCTGGATGGGCTTGTTCTTGTATCCCATCTGCGTATGGAAGGACGCTACGGCGTATATGCTGCTAATGAGCCAGTTGAGAAGCATACGCATGTTATTTTCCATTTCGATGACGGTACCGAGCTGCGTTATAAGGATGTCCGCCAATTCGGCACGATGCATCTATTCGCAGCAGGCGAGGAATGGGAGCAGCCTCCACTTCATAAGCTGGGAGTTGAACCCTTGTCTCCGGAATTTACCGTCGAACGTTTCGCGGAAGCGATGAGAAGACGGCGCAGCTTTATTAAGCCAGTCCTGCTGAACCAGCACATCGTAGTAGGAATCGGAAATATTTATGTGGATGAAGCTCTCTTTAGAGCAGGCATTCACCCGAATCGTGCGGCAGATGAGCTTACTGACGAAGAGTACGAGCTCCTGCATCGCGCGATTATTGATACTCTTAAGGAAGCGGTTGAAGCTGGTGGCTCCTCTATCAAGTCATATGTGAATGGCCAAGGGGAAATGGGGATGTTCCAGCATCAGCTGCAAATGTATGGACGTCAAGGTCAACCTTGTGTTCATTGCGGCAGTATCATTGAGAAGACAGTAGTCGGCGGTCGGGGTACCCATTACTGCCCGGTATGCCAGCATCGTTCTCAGTAATGGAATCTAGGTAAGCTGAAAACTTGAATAAGCACTCTTATCCACTCTTGCCCATATGATATGGTAAATCGGGATTCCTGAGCTGTGAGTTGTACGCTAGTTTGCACTTGCTCGGGAACTGCCTTGCGGGAGGGAACGGTAGTTGCTTATTCATACAGTGTCTTTGTTTATCCTGGCTTTTGCATTGAGTCTGGATAGCTTCGGAGTAGGAATGACCTACGGATTGCGCCGGCTCCGCATCCCATGGACTTCAATTGCTGTCATTGCGTGCTGCTCTGGACTGGTTATTCTACTGTCGATGCAAGTGGGCAACTTGCTTATTCAGTATGTATCTCCTGCTGTAGCTCAGTGGATCGGTTCACTTATTCTTGTCGGGATTGGCTGTTGGGCTATCCTGCAGCTGCTTCGCTCATCGCACGATGAGGAAGCTCCGTTGGATCAGATAGCAGGCAGTGATGATGCGGCAGCAGATCAGATGCATGTATCAGCAGTTGCTCAATCCTCTTTAGTTCCATCTATTTCAATGGGGGATGAGCCGAAGCAAGTGGTGCGCATTCAATTGAAGAGCCTTGGCGTTGTCATTCAAATATTGAAGACTCCAAGCGCTGCGGACATGGATCGTTCAGGCACTATAAGTGCAGTAGAGGCTGCGTGGCTTGGAGTCGCATTGTCGTTGGATGCATTTGGAGCGGGTATAGGAGCTGCGTTGTTAGGCTATCCTGCACTCATGACCGCGATTGTTATCGCCTTATTCAGCGGCATATTTCTTCGATTCGGCATTCATATTGGGATTGCATTCGCAGGCGCACGCTGGATTGGGAAGCTGTCATTTGTGCCAGGACTGATGTTAATCATAATGGGGATTATTAAGCTGCTGACGTAAGCGGCATTATTATAGAATGAGGTGAAGGCATGAACATCGGGTTAACCGGAGGTATCGCTTCCGGCAAGAGCACCGTCTCCCGATTACTAGTGGAGCGAGGCGCTCTGCTGGTTGATGCTGATAAGATTGCCAGGGAAGTCGTTCTCCCTGGCAGTCCCGTGTTGGAGCAAATTGCGGTGCATTTCGGATCGGACATGCTGCTTGCGGACGGAACGCTCAATCGGAAGCGATTAGGGGAGGTTGTCTTTGCAGATGAGACAAGTCGCAAAGCGTTAGAAAATATCACCCACCCGGCTATCCGGAAGGAAATCCAACGTCAAATGCATCAATATGAGCGGGACTATCCAGAACGCCTTGTTGTCGTCGATATTCCGCTCCTGTATGAGTCAGGTCTAAGCGAGATGTTCGATTCGATATTGGTAGTGTATGTTCCAAAAAGTGTTCAATTACAGCGTCTAATGGAACGGGACGGTTGGAGCGAGCGCGAAGCTGAACAGAGGCTGAATGCTCAGTGGAGTATGGAGAAGAAGCGAGAGCTGGCGGACATTATTATCGACAATAGCGGTTCGTTGGAAGATACGATCAAGCAGCTCGACCATTTCTGGTCGGAGAAAGGCTTGCCATGAATCGTATGATGAAAATGCTCCGCAAAAAGAGAGTGCTATTGCTGTTGTTTTTGGGCATGCTGTTCTTGCTGTTCGTTCAGTCGCAATGGCTGGGGAGATGGATGTACCCGATTGCGTATGAAGACGAGATCCGCAAATATGCAGCCCAATATGATGTAGATCCTCTGCTTGTGGCTGCTATCATTCGAGTGGAGACGAACTTCCAAGCGGGGCGCGAATCTCGCAAGGGAGCGATTGGAGTCATGCAGCTGATGCCGGAAACGGCCACATGGGCGATGGAGCAGCTGAAGATGAATAATCGTTGGTCTTTGGACGAGTTGAAAAATACGGCCGACCCCAATATTCTTATTGGAACATGGTATCTGAAATCGCTGCATAAGCAATTCAATGAGAATTGGATAGCGGCGATCGCTGCTTACAACGCGGGTCCCGGCAATGTGAACAAATGGATTCGCAACAAAGTATGGGACGGCAGCTATGACACAGCCAAGCAGCAAATTCCATATGGGGAAACAAAGTTGTACGTACAGCGTGTTATCCATTATTATGATAAGTATAAAAACATCTATCCGAAAATGAAGTAGAATGAAGAAGAAGCATCGGACAAGCCGATACCGCTATCGCGCATGATGTCCGACGCTTCTTCCGTCATTATTTGTATTGACCTGCAAGAGATTGTTCAGCGATTTGGACAAGGCGCTTCGTGATGTAACCCCCGATAGAACCCGTGTCACGAGTTGCCATGTTGCCATAGTATCCGTCAGATGGGATGGCAATGCCCAACTCTTGTGCGATCTCGAACTTCATTTGTTCAAGAGCTGCTGTCGCTTGAGGTACGACCAAGTTGTTGCTGGAACGATTGTTTTGGCTCATTTGATTCACCTCCTTGCGGTTGGTAATTGTATTGTGTGCATTCTTTCAAAGATCATTACAGGTAACCACTGGTAACTTTTTAAAAATTGAATTTTGATAAACATCAAGAGTAGAACGGAGGAACGAAAATGAAGTGTCCTTATTGTGACCACTTAGGAACAAAGGTACTTGATTCTCGTCCAGCGAACGACAATAAGTCTATTCGCCGCAGGCGGGAGTGCGAGCTGTGCAGCAGACGCTTTACTACATTTGAGATGGTGGAGGAGACTCCGCTCATCGTCATTAAGAAGGACGGAAGCAGGGAAGAGTTCAGCAGAGACAAGATGCTGCGGGGACTCATTCGCGCTTGCGAGAAGCGTCCAGTATCTGTGGAGCGGCTGGAGATGATTGCTTCGGAGGTCGAGAAGCAGCTTCGCGATACCGCCCATGCGGAGGTAGACAGCCGTGTCATCGGTGATTTCGTCATGGAACAGCTCTATCCCGTTGATGAAGTTGCTTATGTGCGGTTCGCATCGGTCTATCGTCAGTTCAAGGATATCAGCATGTTTATGAAGGAACTGAATCATCTTCTGTCGAAGAACGCCCTTGGCGAACACTCAGATAAATAGTTTAAACAAGCTCGGAAAAACCCCTTAAGCAGTAATCTGCTTCAGGGGTTCTTTGTATTTTGTCGATTAATCAATTACAGTGCGGATTGCCAAATAAAAACTCCCTCAAACATTTGAGGGAGAATAGGTCGTTAAAAAATAATTCTTCTGCGGGTGTCAAGCAGCACGATAGCAAGGAGATCGAAGAGCACCAACGGCAAGATGAAAGGGAAAAATGAAGTGTGTACTTTTCCCGCGTGCTTTACGGAGTTGACCTTTAAGTACACTCTCTTTTTATCTACTTTCACGATGGTGCCAGTATATATGTTACCGTTTTTGGCCTTTATCTTAACGAATTTTTTCATGTACTTTACACTTTTGGAGTAATGGGGGGATAACGTCTTAGACGTGATCTTCTTAGGCGTGATTTTTTTTAGGCATAGAAAGACCTCCTTTTCGCATAATAGCGGAACATACAATGTGCTTAGATATGTTATGCATGATGTACGAAAAGGGTGTCATACTCTCACAGCTGTCCTTGGTACCATTGTACGAACCCGAGTTTCCAGGATACGTAGTAGCATAATGCGATTCCGCCTAGCAGAAGGAAAAGCAAGGTCCAATCCTTCCAGGTGACTCGAAGCTTCACATAATAAGTTCTTCCGCGTCGGCCTGTGAATCCCTTCGATATCATGGCGGCAGCTACACGCTCCGACTTGCGGATAGCTGAAGCGAGCAGTGGAATCGCATAACGTTTCCATGCCCGCAGCTTGCTCTTCCAGCCCCGCTCCCGTTCTATGCCTCGCATGCGGTGCGCATCCTGTATGATGCGCAGTTCCTCCTTGAAGAAGGGCAGGAAGCGATAGCCTGCCAGAATACCGTATGCCCACTTGGGCGGAAGCTTGCACTGCTGCATCAGGCTCAGCATGAATCGCACAGGATCTGTCGTCAGGATGAAGATGAGCGACAAGGCGGAGAAGATAAGCACTCTGAGTCCGAGTGATATTGCCTGCTGGAACGTGGTCTCTGTAATGATGAACGACCACCACTGCCATAGAATGGCACTTGAAGCGGGATCGGCAGAACGTGGGAAGACGAGAGCCGTCCACACGTAGCCGATGCCCATAATGAGGAAGGGGCAGAAGCTAAGCAGCCATTTACGCCATGATATGTTCCCCAATAGGAATGTAAATAGAACGATGTAGACTAGTGCTGCAAGCGGTGTAACCGGATCGAACGTCAATGACAGCATTATAACCGCTATAATGATCGCAAGCCCCTTAATGCTTGGATTCCAATCACGGAGTATCAGGATGATCTCCTCCTTCGATACCTGACGTCTGTGCAAGTAGGCGAGATGCCACCGCGAAGTTCATCGGCATTCGCAGATGACACTTATCCACGAGCTCAGGGTGCTCCCTCCACAGCTTGGAAGGGCTGCCGTCAAACCGTATGCAACCATCATCTAGCACGATAATTCGGTCGGCATAGGTCTGAACCCACTCCATATCATGCGTGATCATCAGGACAGTAGCTCCTGCTTGGGTTCGTTCTTGGAGGGTGTCCATCAGCTGCTTGGATGTATAAGCGTCTTGTCCATATGTCGGTTCATCGCATAACAATAGCTGTTGGCTGTCGGTAAGAACGGAAGCGACACTAAGTCTCCGCTTCTGCCCTTGGCTGATGGAGAAGGGATTGGCATTGGCAACCTTGTTCAAGCGGAAGCGTGTCAAGGCTTCTCCAACATGCTGCTGTACTTCTTCTTCGCTCAGAAGCTGCAAGCGCATCCCGAATGCAAGTTCATCGAACACGGTATCGGTAATGAACTGATGCTCTGGATTCTGGAATACATATCCGATGAAGGCTCTCAGCTCCCGCTCCGCATATCGATGAAGAGGCATGCCATTCAGGATGATTTGACCTTCATCTGGCTGTGTCAATCCAGATAAGAGGGAGGCGAGGGTAGACTTCCCAGCTCCGTTCGGACCGACAAGTGCCACCCATTCCCCTGCACGCAGAGTAAGGGACACGTGATCGAGGATTACTCTCCCTTTGCGCCGATAGACAAGGTTGTGCGCTTGCATGACTTCCTCAGGCTTTCGTGGGGATCCGTTCGATTGAGCTGATGTTAGGATGCGCATCACATCCTGCTGTGCGCATTCAGGGAGCGACAGCAGCAGCTTCAAGAGATCTTCGTCTGTGAGTGCAGGGTCTGCGGCTGTGAGACGCTGGCGAAAGAACTGATCATCATAATTGCTGAAATCGCTTATATTTCTACTATCGTCATCGTTGCTGCTATCGCTACTGTTGCTGCGATTAAACCACTCACGGATGGATTGCTGCAGTTCCAACGCTTGCGGAAGCCAGATACCGCGTGACTTGGCTTCAGCTGCATGATGCTTGAAGTAGGAGACAGGAAGACCGTCAAAGACGAGGGCTCCCTCCTCATCCATCACGAGCAGGCGATCCGTCATGCCGATCCAATCGTCCAATTGATGCTCAATGATAAGCAGAGCCATCCCTTCCTTGCGTGCCAGTTCTGAAATGAGTAAAGCAAATTGGTGTCTTGTATACGGATCGAGATTCGATGTAGGCTCATCCAACACTAGCATATGCACGCGAAGGGCTAGAGCGCAGGCGAGAGCCAGCTTCTGCTTCATGCCTCCCGACAGCTCGTGGATATACGCATGACGCCATGGGAGCAATCCTACCTTTTCTAATACCTCTTGAATCATGGATTCCATCTCAGTTCGAGGGCAATCCCGATTTTCTAGGCAAAAGGCTATTTCTTCTTCTACACGCAGCATACAGAACTGACTTTCGAAATCTTGGAATACAATCCCGATATGCTGGGCCGCTTCACCGGAATCGTACTGTTCAATTGGCTTGCCATACACGAGGACACTGCCTTCGACGAGACTGTCTATTGCATGTGGATACAGCCCAGTCAGGCAAAAGGCTAGTGAGCTCTTGCCGCAGCCGCTTGGGCCTAGCAGCAGAACGGTTTCCCCCTCATGCAGGGTGACATTGATGTTGGATAAGACGGGCTCGCCTTCGGTCTCGAAGGCGAGTGTCAGATCAGTGGCTTCCAGTGCAATAAGAGCTCCATGCTCGACGTCACGTTGTATAATCGAATGTGCTGGGTGCTTGGGAAGGAGAAGCGCTGGGCTTGCCATGTTATCGCTGCCCCTTTGCAATTGGGAAGCTTCTAAGAACTCCAGTATTGGCCAAGGCGTCCGCAATCCATTTGCCAAGTAGACCTGAGATGAGTGCGCCACTTATACAGCGAACGACGAACATCGCGATGATGAGACCAACAGAGTAGACCGCATAACCGCTGCGGAAATACCCCCATGCGAAGCTGAATACAGCGGAGCCCACCCCAGCCAGCATAAGCACTTTGGTTGAATAATTCCGATATCTTGTAGCGGCAAATACGGCTTCGGCACCCAAACCTTGAATTAGGGCGGATACAATCAAAATAGGCCCTACGGCGTTGCCGATTAATACCTCAATCAGTCCAGCGACTGTCTCAGAAATGACGGCAGCCCCGGGCTTGCGGATAATATAGGTAGCGATGATCGATACGATAAACCAAATGCCGAAGATGACTTCATATCCCATCGGCCCCATAAAGCCAACAAGCACATTGCCTATTTGCAAGAAGAGCAGATAAATGACGGCAAACACAACAGATAATGAACTGAGAACGACGATATCTCGTAGTTTCCATTGGATGTTTCGCGAATTCATGAACATTCCTCTTTTCTTAGAACGATGATCGGATGAGTCCGTTGGGTTTGTAATTTGCATTTTGGAAATTCTTTATCTTCAGCTGCTACCTTGTGGAAGGGCTGTTGGCTGACATCGTAGTTGTCATCACCACATGGGACTTGTCTGATTTTCTCGCCCGATTAAACGCGTTCTCAAGTGTAGTAAATACTCGCTGTGCATCTCCTTCTAAGCGGCTTGCATAATGAGCGCTCTCATCGAAAGTGCCTTCTTCCTTAGCAAGGCCAATGATCTCATAGATCGTATCCATGTAATCTGCCGTTCCGAGCGGGTAGAGCGCAAAATGAGCAGCGACCTTGAGAGGAATCGCTTGATACCGTTCCGCATTCATTCGAATTTCGTCCGTATTCATGAAGGCATCTCCTTGTGTGTCGCCCGGACAGCCAACAGAGAAGGTAGCATTCAGCACAACATGTTCTCCACTTGCCGCGCTATGTAAATAGATAGACTGAACGACATCGAATACATGTTCACTGCGCCCACGAACCCAGGTGCTGACATCATCGGTATGGCACCATACCTTGGACATGTCTGTGTCTCGCAACGCTTCCAAAATAAGTTCAACGAAGCGATCGCTCATCGGATAGATGGAAAAGCGACAACCAACGATGCGGCTCGTACCGCAAGATAACTGATTCATAACTTATATCCTCCCTGACGAATCAAATTGTGGTCAGCAGACAACAAAAAAACTGCACCGTGAGTCGGTGCAGTTACGCTTGAGGATACAAGGGTATAACATGGCTTCATGCTATGACGAACATGACGAAGCCGCAGCTTATATCAATCAGTCGACTACACTTCCCCACGCTAGTATTATCTAGTTCGGGTTATAAGGGTTAACAGCGTTGCCGCTGTCTCTCAGCTTGTTACAGCACCCCTAGTGTTCGAAATTCACTATGCAGTTGTTCCATTGTTCATATGCTTGACAGCTTTCATTATACACGGGATGATCCGTTTGTAAAGGGTGTAACACCAAAAGGAATACTTCAAACTGGAGCTTAATATTGCAATGGGCTAGAACCGGGCATGCAAACGATCCGTGGTATCGAAGCCTGAAGGTGATGCCCGACATCGTGAAGGGACTCTAGTCCTCCGTAATAGTCAACGTGATTTGAAACAAGGTATGGTAACACTGATCCTGCGTTAGTTCAATCGTGCCATCATGGAGCGTTATGATTTTTTTGCAAATGGCGAGACCTAAGCCTGTACTGTCTTTGATCGGCCCATCGCCACGGATAAATTCCTCGAAAATATGTTCCTTGATCGGCTCCTGAACGCCAATTCCGTCGTCTCCGATCCACAGTATAACGTTTCCTTCTTGTCGCGCACATGACACATAGAGCACCGTTCCCGCTGGATTATATTGCAGTGCATTGCTAATTAAGTTGGTGATGACGCGACTCATATGAATCTTGTCCATCTTGACATAGAGCGGTTCTTCCGGGATATGTGCTTCAAGCTCAAATCCCTTCTCTTCTATTTCTGGGTAAAATTCCACCACAAGCTGCTGGAACCATTTCGTAATGTTCACTTTCTCTTTGCTCAATTCCGTATGCTTGTCATCCAGCTTCGCTAGTTCAAATAAGTCTTTAATCAAATTGGCCATATAAGCTGACTTATCGTAAATGTATTGAATATATTTGCGGGTATCCTTGTTTTCCAATGCCTGATTGTCCAATAGAAGCTGCGAATAACCGTAAATCGAAGTAATCGGCGTCTTCAAATCATGCGATAGATGAAGCAGCATGTTTCGCTTATTGTTCTCAGCAGCTTCCTTCTCAGCAGAAGTGTGTTGCAAACGTTCAGCCATGCCGTTAAACGCATCTTGTATTTCTGCGAATTCCTGTTCGGCCGAGTAATGAAGCCGCTTCGTGTAATTGAAGTGCTCCATCTCTTTGATGCCTTCTAAGATTTGCCGCAGCGGCTTTTTCACTTGTCTAACCGAATAGCGGGCGTAAAAGTAAAGCAGGATAAACAATAAAATAGCTAATAGTGCAGCAAAGATCGTTGTCGCTGTTGATAATTTCAACAAGCGTTCAGGAATTTTCCACAGCAATACATAAGATTCGCCGTTCGGCCCTTTTGCATGATAAGCATGATAGGAGATTGTATCATCGTTTCGCTCCACATCCATTTTTGCATACAATTGACCTTCTTCATAATGCTTGATGTCGTCCTCTTTGTTTCCTTTGACAAAAATGATTTCGCCTGACTCATTCACGATTTCGAACCAACCACCGTACTTGTCCAACAAATGCGCACTGATGTTGTGGAAAGGGTACCGATAAATATCCGTTCCATTAATTTGAGCAACGACCAGTTCATCTATATACCGCCTCATAAATAGGTTCGTGCTCAGGAGTGATACAATGATCGCCGCTATCATCAGGATGCAGATCACTGCATAATTTCGAAAAAATACCCGTTTCAAGGGACGTCGACCAGAGAGATTATTTGCTTTTTTCAAAACGGTAGCCTAACCCCCTAATCGTAATGAGATGGATAGGCTTTCTCGGATTATCCTCAATTTTCTCGCGGATTTTACTTATGTACACCATAATTAAATTTTCGTCTCCGATGTATTCCTCGCCCCACACCTGCTCGTAAATATGCGCTTTGGTCAATACTCTGCCAGCCTCTCTCATAAGGAGCTCCAATGAATTCGTATGATGTCAATTCTTTTTGGATGCCGGACTTGAACAGTTGGCAGCTCCTTATATTCAGCCTCACATCTCCGATTTCGATAAATTCCTGCTCTTGCTTATCCGGTTTTGCAAAGGAGTCGATTCGTCGGAACAGCGCTTGCACGCGGCTGACAACTTCAAGTGGGTTGAAGGGCTTGCCCACGTAATCGTCCGCCCCGAGCTGCAAGCCATAGATTTTATCCATATCGTCAGACTTGGCAGAAATAAAGAGAAACGGAATTTGCGAATTCTGCCGCGTTTTTTTGAGCAATTCCAAGCCATTCATTTGCGGCATCATAATATCGGCTATGACCATATCGATGGGATGCTCCTGCAAGATGGTCATAGCTTCGGCACCGTTCCCGGCTGTAATCGTAGCATAGCCGTGGTTGGTCAAATAGATGGTCAGCAGTTCTCGAATTTCGGCTTCATCATCAATGATAAGTATGGTTTTCATTTGTTGTTTCACCTCTATGTATGCAACAATAACTCCCGATTCACTTGCGGCTAAGCGCGAATGAATCGGGAGTTGTGCGAATTGTGCGATTATAATAAATTGTCAGCAAACTTAGACAACATGGCTGCAGCTTCTTGCTTCAGCATTGGCTGCTTGGATCGATAGTCGAACGCCCCGTCTTTCCCGTGGACAACTTCAGGACCATATAATTGCTTCGCGATAATGAACTGAACGCCATCCCGTGCCCAAGTATCGGTTGAGCCGCTAAGCCGGGCTTGTTTCGGTTTGGAACCGACATGGTTGAATGCCATACGCCATATAATAGTTGCTGCTTCCTGGCGCGTCAACATTTCTTGTGGATGAAATTCGCCACTCTCAGGCTTCTGAATGACGCCAAGCTCATAAGCAGCTTGTATTTCTTTAGCAAACGCACTATCGGATACATCTATGAAAGCAGGTTTGCTCTTGGATGGAGATACCCCGGCCCACCGGATAAACCAGCCGATGAACTGTTCCCGGGTAATTGCTTGTGCAGGCTGAAAGCGGTTGTCGCCGCTTCTGTCGTCAATGACTTTCAATTGGCGCAAGTGATAGATATAAGGAGCATACGGATGGTCGTCACTAACATCCTGATAATGCTGCGGCGCTGCTAATTTTTCGGTCCAACTATCTGATTTCAGGTCGTAATATAATGCCTTTACCTCGCTGCTGTCATGTAACTTGAATGCAGCTTTTACGCCTTGTTCATCTTGGAAAAGCAGGGGCTCGATTTCACGGAGCACATGCTCTCCTAGCGGATCTTTCACGATAAGCTTGCCGTCCTTGGCATGAACGCGAGAGGTCCACATCCGATTCCGTAAGTCACTGTACATGCCTTCAAATTTGTCCAACGATTGTGTCGCTTGCTCATGAGGAGCCTGTGCGCCATCTTTCTTGGGATAATAATGATCCATAATTGCTTCCAACAATTCCTTACGGAATTCAACATCTTTATTTACAGTGACGAAAAAGCCGACCTTTTCATTAGGAATCAACCACATATTGCTGTGATACCCGGCCATATCCCCGGCTTTTTCAATTATATAATGTCCGTTGTATAGCTGCTGATTGGAGTATTCAAAGCCGTAGGCCATGTTCGGCAGCTTCTCATGTATGGCAAGCTGAGGCTTATGCATTTCCGCTGCTGTTTCTTTCTTAAGAATCGTTGCATCTCCCAGCTTGCCGCCATTTAGATGGGCGAGCATAAAGTTGGCCATATCAGCGCCAGTAGAGAGCATGCCACCTCCCGGAAGCTCTGTCGGAACTGTTGCGTAGGTAGGAATTGCTTCTCCCATCACGTTATATGGAACGGCCAGGTGCTTCGTGATGTCCGAGGTTAAGCGGAAATTGCTGTTTGTCATACCTAGCGGTTTAAAAATATGCTCCTGCACGTATGCGCCAAATGGCTGTTTGCTCACTTGCTCTATGATGTAACCTTGAATGGTAAAGCCTAGATTGTCATAGCGGTAGTACTGGCCAGGCTTGCGGATCATCGTAGGCGTATTGTCCGACACATATTGCTTGATAGATACTTCTCGAGTTAAGTTGTCCGTAGATAATTCTGAGCCGTCCCCGAATTCGAATCCGGTCGAATTCGTCATTAAATGCTTCGTGGTTAGGGGAGTCCCAGTCTTATTTGGAATATTAATATCTCCCATGTATGCAGACACATCTTTGTTCAAGTCGATTTTACCCTGCTCTGCCAATTGCATCACAGCCGTAGCGGTGATCACCTTGGAAATCGAAGCGACGCGGAATACGGTTCGATCCGGATCGACCGGCAGCTTTTTATCCACATCTGCATAGCCGTAACCTTTCTTCAACAGTACCTTGTCACCCTTGACGACGACAAACGCAGCACCTGCCATACTGTTCTTAATTTCTGGACGGCTAAAAAATTCATCGGCAAATTGCTCAACTTCTTTGGGGTCTTGTGGGCCTATGTTTACGGATGCTGCCGCCGATACTTTCGATAATTTACCCGTACCGCTAAGCAAGCCGGTTACTACGATGAAGGTCAGTGCAATGGCCGTCACGCGCTTTGAAAACATATTCATTGTTTGCTCTCTCCTCTGTATCATTTTCGTGCATCATCAGAATATAGGAGCAAACTTAATCCAGATTCTATGTAACCTTAATGTAATGTGAAATTTTCGATGAACAACAGAATCTTAGGGGAGGGGGCATGGATGCAACAAAAAAACGGCATACTCTGCCGTTTTGATCACATAATTGGTGGGTTCTGAGGGGTTCGAACCCTCGACCTGATGATTAAGAGTCAACTGCTCTACCAACTGAGCTATTAGAGATTTCCCAGAAGAGCTTCTCGGAAATTTATTTCGTTTCGTTTATTTTGAATTCTACTTGATACAGAAGGGCCTTAAGATACGAAAAAAGCCCCGTTGAACAAAACGGGGCTTCTTGTACTCGTGCGACCCAATATTGAACACACAAAGTATTAATTTCTTGTTCCATAATACTTGCTTCCAAATTACCTGTACTTTAACTATGTTTTTACTTTTTATCTGGAACGTATTCAAATAATTCCTCCGGTCTAATTTGTAAGCCATTGCACAATTTATTGATGGTTTCGAAGTCGATTCTTGCAGTTGCATTTGCTGAGAGGGTAGTAATTGTATTACGGCTTATATTTGTTAATTCCACGACATCTTTATTTTTCAAATTACGTTCTCTCATAATTTCCCCGAGCCGAAATCTAATCATAGAAATATCCTCCAAACTTTTTGCACAACTAGTTGACATGTAGACTAGAGAGGGTATAATAGAAAATGAAATATGCACAATTAGTTGACATGTTGATATATTGACTCGTGCAAATACATAATAACATTCATAATCTACGTCTACAATGTGGAACGTTTGTTTGACTATGTACAATTTCAGGAGAAATTTGTCGAAACAGACTAGTGTACTTGATGGGAAAGCAACGAGACTTTCATGTTAAAGTGAGTTCAATATTGTTCGCGAATGAAATATATTGGGGGATTGACGCATGATAATTTATCTATCGATCAATCAAATCTGCACCTATGCTCGCTTAATTCCAATAGCACACTGCATAGTTGAAATGCTCAATGACGAGATTATCGAAGCAACTAACGAGCTTATTGAAGTAGTTATGGCTGTATACAGTCAGACAGATGGTCGGGATGTAACAAAGCGGGTGGAAACAATATGAAGAAGGCGGTAATCGAACTCGATCTCGGTTATGAAATCATTTATCTTGATGGATATTTAGTTGCAGCAGACTATCTTGTTACATTCGAAGAGGATGTAATGTGGATGTATCAAGTGTACATGAAAGACTTTAACGGTATATATGTCAGCAACGAGGTCGGATTGTGTCTCGGAAAATTGAAACAAAAAGAAATCGATGAACAGGCGTTGATAATACGAGTTTTCGAATTCATGCAAAATTTATCTTTTTGGGATTTTTTACGGAATTATCATGACTGGTCTATGGACTATCATTTTCGTTTCGTCGAGTCGGTGAGTTAAACCTACCGGCAATTTTGAGCTTTTGAAAGCATTCTTCAAAGAGCTGCAGTTGGCAAAGAACTGCTAGAACATAACAAAAAAACGGCATTTTCTGCCGTTTTGATCACATAATTGGTGGGTTCTGAGGGGTTCGAACCCTCGACCTGATGATTAAGAGTCAACTGCTCTACCAACTGAGCTAAGAACCCATATGCATCTGGGTTCAAGGGGGATTGCTGCATCCCGATTGAACGAAGCTGTTGTGAAATGCCTTGTTCCTTAACACATCCTTAGTATAGACCTCTACAGGCGATTCGTAAAATAGAATTAAGGGGGTTATACGTGGATATTCAAGGATATTTCCTTCTCTACTAAGGGAGGAATATGACTCTGTTAGGAATACTGCCATTTCCCGTATCATGCGATAAGGAGCAGGGATTTAGTTCTCTACTCCTTACCGTACATGTTTACATTTGGGTGTTCAGATGTTTTTTCAGTTATCTAAATTGTTGAAGACTGCGTATTTGAAATTTAGGTGCGGCGCATATAAGCCCGAACGGTGAGTGGAGCGAAGATGGCTACAATGACCATAGCGCACAGGAGAGTGAGGCCAAATTCAATGCCGATCGTACCTTGATTGGCGAGCTCACGTACAGCACTTACTAAATGAGTGATTGGGTTTATATTAGCAAACCATTGAAGCCAATCTGGCATCGTATTGACCGGTACGTACGCATTAGAGAGGAAGGTGAGCGGGAACAGCACCATCATGGCAATCCCTTGTACGCTAGCTGCTGTACGAGCAATGACGCCAAAGAAGGCAAAAATCCAGCTGACTGCCCAGGAGCACGCAATGACAAGCAAGCCGGCGATTGCGACATAACCTAGGCCTCCGGCTGGGTGATAGCCCATTAAGTAGCCCATCACAAAGGTGAGTACGGTTGCAATGGCAAAACGGATCGTATCTGCCAGAAGGGCTCCCGCCAAAGGCGCAATACGCGCGATCGGAAGTGACTTGAAGCGGTCGAATACGCCCTTATCCATATCTTCACGCAATTGGACACCAGTGGCGACGGCACTCGTGATGACCGTCTGAACAAGAATGCCGGGGATAATGATCGGCAAGTAATCATGTACATTTCCTGAGATTGCCCCGCCAAATATATAGGTGAACATGAGGGTAAACAAAATGGGCTGAATGGTTACATCGAACAATTGCTCGGGTGTACGCTTTATTTTGAGCAGCCCACGATAGGCCATTGTCATTGAATTACGTAGTGACTGACTGAAGCTGGCATAGTTTTTTAACTGCTGGTGTGAGCTCTTATTTACGGTTGCATTACTCATACTCGCGCCTCCTCTCTAACGTTCGTAAGTTCGGTATTGTGGATCGCGTTCGTATTCTCTATAGCACTCGCAGAGTTGTTCCCGGTGATGGTTAGAAATACTTCGTCAAGTGTAGGTTTTTGTACACTGATTTCGGCAAGTCGAATTTCTTGGTTGCGAAAAGCGATCAACAGGTCGGTTACTTGGTCGGCGTCGGCCATCGGTGCAGTGATGGTTCCAGCTTCGGCGGTTACATTGGAGCGGACTTGAAGTACTTGGTCTACGATTGCACGCGCATCGGCGATATCTTTTTCATGTTGGAGTCTTAAATGCAATGACGACGTTCCAACGGAAGCCTTCAGTTCATCCACGGTGCCTTCTGCGACAACTTGGCCGCGGTCGATAACCGCGATACGATCTGCCAACTGATCGGCTTCATCGAGGTATTGTGTAGTAAGAAGCACGGTTGAGCCTGTATCGACTAAACGGCGAATCGTATCCCACATCTGTGAGCGGGTACGCGGATCCAGCCCTGTTGTCGGTTCATCCAAAAAGATGAGCGGAGGCTGAGCAATGAGGCTTGCAGCCAAATCCAGCCTGCGTCGCATGCCTCCGGAGAAGTTCTTGAGCGGCCGCTTGGCTGCCTCTGACAAGCCAAACTCCTCTAACAAGTCAGCTGCCTTGCGCCGTGCTTCCGCACGACCTAGACCGAGCAGCCGCGAGAAGATAATGAGGTTCTCGGTCGCGCTTAGGGTCTCGTCAACCGATGCGTATTGTCCTGTGACCCCAATTAATTGACGGACGATATGAGACTCCTTTACAACATCGTGTCCGAAGATTCGTGCCTCGCCAGCATCCTGACGCAATAAAGTAGCTAACATTCGAATCGTCGTTGTTTTCCCTGCTCCATTCGGACCCAGGACTCCGTATATCGAACCAGCGCGAACGTTCAAGTCTACGCCATCGACAGCGCGATTGTCTCCGAATGTTTTGACGAGCCCACGGGCTTGAACGGCCCATTCACTGCTGCTCGAACCTGCTATGTTGAAATTATTGTTCATTTCCATTTCTCCTTACTTCAAGATGGAATGTTTGCACTCGTTTTCAGTCTATTTGCATTGTAAAAGTAATTTACAGTCTGTTAAACCTGCTGTGGAATGGTTTTCCAGTCAGTCTGTAGACCGATAAACAACGGTGTAGGATGAAGCCTTGTTATGAGCACAAAGAAACACGCCTAACCAACAGCGTGTTATCTAGGATAAATGTTATTCAATAAGGATGTAGATAATGAATGGATTAGTGTGCTTGTGATTGGTATATGCTTGATACGAGCGTATGCCCGAGAATGATGTTCGTAATGATGATGATATGATCATTTTGGAGGAGGTATGAATAGAAGCCGGGAAGCATGTGAAAAAGCCCCAAGTAACCCCATACATGGGCGAGAGAGATTATAAAAGCAGGAAGCCCTAGCAGCAGCAATCTGAACGTATCGATTTTCCGTGTTTCCTTGTTGTGAGATGAACCATCCGAGAGGCTTAATCCAAGAAGTGCTCCTATGCCTCCAAAACATACAATTGGAATGCCGATGATGTAGACGAAGTTATACTCAAGGGTGTACTTCGCCTCAGCTAAATGATTGTTCAGTAATGTTGTTCCGCCCACCAATAGGACTATAATGAATACGAGATAGACAAGACTTGTGACAAAATTCCTCTGTCTCAATTGATACACCTCCACATCAGTTGTGTTCCTTTTCTTGCAGTTTGATTATTTAATGATTATTTTCTGACCTGACATTGGTACATATAGAATTTATCTAGGAATAAAAAGTGATGATTGGCGTTGAACAAGGGTGCAGTCACTGATTAAGTTGTAATATCGAATGCGGGGGCGCTATAAATGAAAGATAAATCGAGAAAAATGAAGGAATGATGTATAAGTACTTCCTGTTACTATGAAATTGTTAAAAAGAAGTAGAAAATAACCTACCAAGCCCGATAATAGGAATTTGCAGGAAATTGTATTGAGGTAGTATAATAAATTGACATACAAAAAAATAAGGGGCCTTAGCTCAGCTGGGAGAGCGCATCGCTGGCAGCGATGAGGTCAGGGGTTCGATCCCCCTAGGCTCCACCAAATGTATAAATCGTACACGATCCAATGGGTCGTGTTTTTTGCATTGGTGGAGTATAAGAAGGGGGAGCGAACCCGGGTTCGTCCGCGCGCAAGGAGCCGAAGGCGAGAGAGCATGGCGTCCCATTCCACCCTAAGGTAGTCATCGTCGAATCAGCTTCGACAGCAAGTTCGATCAGGAAT
>NZ_JMDX01000031.1:0-37174 GCF_000935845.1 Paenibacillus sp. E194 | reverse complement strand
AACGTGCCGTGCGTTCATCGAGAAGACGGCGGAAGTCTGTAATCGAAGCGGTAACGGATTTGAGTTCTGTCCAAGTACGTTCGATAATGGCATGATCTGCGCATCCGAGCAAGCAGTCATCATTGAAGAGCCGATTTACGCACAAACGAAGAAAATGATGACCGCACAAGGCTGCTACTTCTTGAACAAGGAAGAAACCGGCAAGCTCCAAGCGATGGCCATGAAGACAGACACCTGTGCGGTGAATCCGAACATCGTGGGCCAATCTGCGAAGAAGATTGCTGAGATGGCCGGACTTCAAGTACCAGATACAACGAAGATACTTGTAGCTGAGCTTGATGGAGTGGGGCCGAAGTTCCCACTGTCTGCAGAGAAGCTGAGCCCCGTGCTTGCTTGCTACAAGGTGAAGACCGCAGAAGAAGGCGTTGACCGTGCGGCTGAAATTGTTGCCTTTGGCGGTATGGGTCACTCTTCGGTCATTCACTCGAATGATGACGAGGTAATTCGCAAGTTCGCTGACCGTCTGCAAACGGGCCGCATTTTGGTCAACTCACCTTCTACTCATGGCGCGATTGGAGACTTGTACAACACCAATATTCCTTCGTTGACACTTGGCTGCGGATCGTATGGCCGCAACTCGACTTCTTCGAACGTAACAGCGGTCAATCTGCTGAATATTAAACGGGTGGCGAAGCGTACAGTGAATATGCAATGGTTCAAGGTGCCAAATAAGATTTACTTCGAGAAGGGTGCAACGCAATACTTGGCGAAGATGCCGGATATTAGCCGTGTCATGATTGTTACCGACCCAATGATGGTGAAGCTGGGCTACGTGGAGAAGCTGGAATACTATTTGCGTCAACGCCGCAACCCAGTCGTCATTGAAGTGTTCTCGGATGTCGAGCCAGATCCTTCGACGAAGACAGTGGAACGCGGTACAGAAATGATGCTCAGCTTCGAGCCAGACTGCATTATCGCCTTGGGCGGCGGATCGCCGATGGATGCAGCGAAGGGCATGTGGTTGTTCTACGAACATCCAGATGCTGAATTCGACAACCTGAAGCAGAAATTCTTAGACATCCGCAAGCGTACATTCAAGTATCCACGTCTTGGCCAGAAGGCGAAGTTCGTCGCAATTCCGACGACTTCGGGTACAGGTTCGGAAGTAACCTCGTTCGCGGTTATTACGGATAAGGAAAAAGGCAACACGAAATATCCGCTTGCTGATTATGAGCTGACGCCGGACGTAGCGATTATTGACCCAGAGTTCGTGTACAGCTTGCCGAAGACGGCAGTTGCTGATACGGGAATGGACGTATTGACGCACGCGATTGAAGCGTATGTATCAGTGATGGCAAGCGACTATACTGATGGTCTGGCAATAAAGGCCATTCAGCTCGTATTCGAGAACTTGGTGAAATCTCATCATGAAGCATGTCCGAAAGCGCGCGAGAAAATGCACAACGCATCGACACTTGCTGGTATGGCATTCGCGAATGCATTCCTAGGTATCAACCACAGCTTAGCGCATAAATGGGGGGCGCAATACCATACTGCACATGGTCGCACAAATGCAATTCTCATGCCGCATGTCATTCGCTATAATGCGAAGAAACCAACGAAGTACGCTTCGTTCCCGAAATATGACCACTTCGTGGCAGATGAGCGCTACGCGGAAATTGCACGCATCCTCGGTCTTCCATGCCGCACTACGGAAGAGGGTGTGAACAGCCTTATCAACGCAATTCGGGAATTGAACCGCGAACTGGGTATTCCAGAATCGTTCCAAGCGATTGGATTCGATGCCAAGGACTTCGAATCCAATGTTGATTACTTGGCAGACCGCGCCTTTGAAGACCAATGTACAACAGCGAATCCGAAGCTTCCACTCGTAACAGAGTTGGCTGATGTATATCGGAACGCCTTCTATGGACGATTTGAATAATTAAGATGATACGATAGCGAGGCAGCGGGGAGATATTCTCCGCTGTCCTTGTTGTATAATCAACTGCTGAACTATTGCTTATAAAGCGGTAAACGAGTGCTAATCAAGTGCTAAGCACCTGCAAAAAGCAGGGCAGCAGTGGAGATTACAACATTTTGAATCATATTATGTGAAAAAAATCATTTGCCCAGCTTATATTGTGATAAATATCACATAATTGAAAGTGTGAAAAGAGGTACAATGAAGACGTAGCAAGGGAGGAACGAAAAAGGTTCAGAATTTGCCTCTAAAAAACTTGCTGCATAGCCTCACTCGGCATTACGAAAAGGCAGCTATCGAACGAAAGCGAAAGATGAGATAACCGCCTTGCAGCCTTTTTCGTGAAAATCATCACAATCAATGTGAAATGGGAAACGAGAACATCTTGCTGGGTGTGTGCTTTCATTCGATTACAACACATACAGAAAAACAAACATGTATGGAGGGATTACGATGTCGGTGATGGAAAAGAACATGACAGAAACAAATGAAATGAATCCTTGGCGTGGATTCAAAGCAGGCAAATGGCAAACACACGTGGATGTCCCGAACTTCTTGGACGGACACATCAAGCCTTACTTGGGCGATGAAGCATTCTTGGCAGGTCCAACGCAAAACACGAAGGATCTGTGGGATATCGTGAGCCAGCTCTCCAAAGAAGAACGTGAACGCGGTGGTGTATGGGATGTTGATGTTAACACGCCTTCAACAATCGTATCGCACAAACCGGGATACTTAGATAAAGAAAAAGAAAAGTAGTAGGTGTACAAACGGATGCTCCGTTCCGCCGCTCGATTCAACCATTCGGCGGTATTAAGATGATGATCGATGCTTGTAAAGCATACGGCTTCGAAATGCCGGAAGATGTTATCAAAATTTTCACAGACATTCGCAAAACACACAACCAAGGCGTATTCGATGCTTATACATCCGACATGCGCATGGCGCGTAAAGCTGGTATTATCACAGGCTTGCCAGACGCTTACGGCCGCGGCCGCATCATTGGTGACTACCGCCGTGTAGCACTGTACGGTGTAGACTTCTTGATTAAGCAAAAGAAAAACGATCTGAATAATCTTGAACTGGATGCAATGGATGAAGTTACTATCCGTGACCGTGAAGAAATTTCAGAGCAAATTCGCGCACTCGCTGAATTGAAAGCAATGGCTGCTATGCACGGTATGGACATTTCGAAGCCAGCTATCAACGCACAAGAAGCGTTCCAATGGGTATACTTCGGTTACTTGGCTGCCGTCAAAGAACAGAACGGTGCAGCGATGTCCCTCGGTCGTGTATCCTCGTTCCTCGATGTATATGTGGAACGCGACATTCAAGAAGGTGCTTTGACAGAGCAAGAAGCTCAAGAATTGGTCGACCATTTCATCATGAAATTGCGTATCGTTAAATTCTTGCGCACACCTGCATACAATGACCTGTTTAGCGGTGACCCAACTTGGGTAACAGAATCTATCGGTGGTATGGCTGCGGACGGTACAACTCGTGTAACGAAGAACAGCTTCCGCTTCCTGCATTCCTTGTACAACTTGGGACCAGCGCCAGAGCCTAACTTGACTGTACTCTGGTCGACGAAGCTTCCTGAAGCGTTCAAGAAGTATTGTGCGAAAGTATCGATTGAAACAAGCTCCATCCAGTATGAAAATGACGACCTGATGCGTCCAATCTATGGCGACGACTACGGTATCGCATGTTGTGTATCCGCAATGCGCATTGGTAAGCAAATGCAGTTCTTCGGTGCTCGCGCTAACTTGGCGAAATGCTTGCTGTACGCAATTAACGGCGGTAAAGACGAGAAGCTTGGCTTGCAAGTAGGACCTGAGCTTCCTCCAATCACAAGCGACGTATTGGACTACGACGAGGTTGTGAAACGCTTCAAGCAGATGATGGAATGGCTCGCGAAGTTGTACATGAACACACTGAACGTGATTCACTTCATGCATGATAAATATTGCTATGAGCGCATTGAGATGGCGCTGCATGATAAAGAAATCTTGCGCACAATGGCTTGCGGTATTGCCGGCTTGTCGGTAGCAGCTGACTCCCTGAGTGCAATCAAATATGCCAAAGTAACACCGATTCGCAACGAAGAAGGCATCGCCGTTGACTTCCAAATCGAAGGCGAATATCCTTGCTACGGTAACAACGATGATCGCGTAGACAACATCGCTGTAGAGCTGGTTGAATCGTTCATGAACATGATTCGCAAGCATAAAGCTTATCGTAATGCATTGCCAACACAATCGGTACTGACGATTACGTCGAACGTTGTGTACGGTAAGAAGACAGGTACAACTCCTGACGGACGTAAAGCTGGCGAACCATTCGCTCCAGGCGCGAACCCAATGCATGGCCGCGATAAGAAGGGTGCGCTCGCATCGCTTAGCTCGGTAGCAAAGCTTCCATATGAGCACAGCTTGGATGGAATCTCGAATACATTCTCTATCGTACCTAAGGCGCTTGGTAAAGAACTTGATGTTCGCAAATCCAACCTCGTATCGATGATGGATGGATACTTCGGCAGCAATGCGCACCATCTGAACGTTAACGTATTCGACCGTGAACAGCTGATGGACGCGATGGAACATCCAGAGAACTACCCGCAATTGACAATTCGCGTATCGGGATATGCAGTTAACTTCATCAAACTGACTCGCGAGCAGCAAATGGATGTAATCAACCGCACATTCCATGGTTCGATGTAAGAACCTTCTGTACGGTTGAAATCGAAGTAAGTTGAGCAATGTAAAGGATATACTCGATATTTGATAAGTAAAGGGGCGCAACTACACCACATGCCTAGTACCTTTCGGTCAATGGCAGGGAGGGAGCGCTCCTCTTTTCATTTAGGCAGGTTGTAATGGGCTGGAGAGGAAAGTGATAGAGATGATCGGACGTATTCACTCGTTAGAAACATTCGGTACCGTTGATGGACCTGGCATACGATTTATTTTATTCATGCAGGGGTGCGCGCTCAAATGCCAATATTGCCATAACCGCGATACATGGAGCTTAGGTGAAGGCAAAGAAATGACGCTTGAGGAAGTACTTGCTGAAATTGAACCTTACTTGCCTTATTACCGCAGCTCTGGCGGTGGTTTGACCGTATCGGGCGGGGAGCCAACGCTGCAGGCTGCATTCGTTAGAGAGCTATTCCGTGAAGTGAAGCAGCGCTGGGATCTGCATACAACCCTAGATTCGAACGGTTTCAACGAAGTAACGAAGCTCGAAGAATTGATGAATGTTACGGATCTAGTACTGCTGGATATTAAGCATATTAACAACGAGAAGCATATTGCACTCACAGGCGTTCCGAACAACCGGACGTTAGACACGGCGCGCTGGTTATCTGAGCATGGCAAGAAAATGTGGATTCGCCACGTGTTTGTGCCAACGATCAACGATGCAGAAGAGGACTTGCTCGAATTGGGCCGCTTTATCGGTACACTGCAAGGTGTTGAGAAATTCGAAATCCTACCGTACCATCAAATGGGCGTATACAAGTGGGAACAGTTAGGCGAGAAGTATCCGCTTGAAGGGATTCCTTCCCCGACTGCAGAAGAGGTGGAGCGTGCTTATGCGCTTATTGAGAAGGGCCGCGGGCAGACGAGCGTATAGTGTATTTCATATCTATTTATATAGGAAGAGAGATGACTTGCCTAGCAGGGAAGAGGTCATCTCTTTTTTTGTTGCAATAGATGAAAGAGTGTTCACCTAGAACGTGCATTCAATAATATTGTGTATAAAATGATCGGAAAGAACTATTTCTAAAATGGAAGGAAAAAACTATAATGCGCTGTAAGGATGAAAAAAAGGAAATCAGGCAACTTGAAATGGAAGCGCTATCATAAAGGGCTTTTTTGCAGGAATATATGCTGTAGAAATGCATTTTCTTGTCCTCATAACTGGTAGGTGAATAGACGCTTCTAGCTACTGGTTCAACATAGAAAAGTCATCAGGCATCATGAGGGATCAGCTTTCTATGATGAATTTATGAATAGAGGAGGTATGATTGAAGCTTAATCATTAGATGATTCAGGGCCGTATTCTTCGAAAATGAACGTATATAGGGGGATATTGATTATGAAGAAAAAGATGACAGCACTTGTGCTTAGCATGATGCTGGTATTGTCAATCATTCCGAACATGTCGAATGCCCAAGCGGCACTACAGCTCAGCAATCTTGCACCGAGCTCTACCTACACATGGTCGGAAGCGCCGGAATCGAACTATCCGGATTCAGGCAATAAACTGACTAATGGCGTTAAGGGCGCTGCGAATGTGACGGATCCAGCGTGGGTCGGGCACATAAAGAAAAAGGCGCGGGAAGTCACATTCGACTTTGGTCAACGGAAATCGATAGCAAGCGTTAAGGCGCACTTCCTTCAAGATTGGCCAGGTTCTGCGATTTTGTTCCCGTTGAGCGTATCTATATATGTGTCAGATGATAGTATTAATTGGGGAATTGTCGGGCACAAAGCAACGGAACGTGGCTGGACGAATGGCCCTCCGATTGATCAAACCTATGTATGGGATGGCAGCAAAGATGGGGTTGCAGGCGGAGGACAAGGTGCTACGATGGCCTATGCACGCTACGTGAAGGTTGTGTTCTCGATGCATCCACGGGCATGGACATTTATTGATGAGATTGAAATTATGGGTACTGACGGCAAGGCTGATGGAGCAGTTGTCGTGAACATGAAGCCGTTCGAATTCCAGTACCCAGGCGTCGACACTGCTGGAATCCGTAATTTATCACTTGTCTACAATGGATATTACCCTGACGTTCCGGCGTGGACAAAAGACAGCCTGATTCCGGAAATTGGTTACGTGAATCAAGCCGGTCAAGTTCAGGATTGGTTCTTTGATGGTGTGTTGATGCTGGGTCTCCAATCTCCGGCGGGTCGTGATTTCGGAAAGGATTCACTCCTGACGGATTGGCAATGGTATCTGGATAAAACATTTGGCGCTCAAGGTGACTTAAAGCAATTGAACGAAGCAACGAAGGAAGTAGGAATCCAACTCGGGCAGCCGAACCACAAAACGAAGGTTGTCATGATGCTGCCAAATCCGGGAGAAAACACGACGAACTTCGGTGATATTGACGGCGACGGCATTACGGAGAACTTTAGTGAAGCCAGTGTGGGCATAGAGAAAGCATTGGCGACACGCCAGAAGGCAGTCAGATGGTGGCTGCAAGAGGTACAAAACCGTTGGAATGCGAACAATTACTCCAATCTTGAATTGGTTGGCATGTACTGGGTGGATGAAGAGATTAGCTGGTCCAAGTCAGCCCCAGACTTCTTGCGGATGATGAACTCTGATGTTCATGCAAGAGGGCTGAAATCGTTCTGGATCCCTCATTCCTTGACCTATAAGAGTTTTATATGGAAGGACGCAGGCTTCGATGCAGCGACGTACCAACCGAACTACTTTTTTGAAGATTTGCCAATCGATCGTCTTGTAGATGGTATTCAAACTGCCAAACGATATGGTATGGGTGTTGAAGTGGAGTTCGACAATCGTATGCTAACGGATAATACGTTCCAGAGCCGATTCAATGAATATATGAACGCAGGCTATCAATACGGATTCGCAGGGAAAGGCTTTACTGCGTATTATAAAGGAAGCGGGCCGGTTCTGCGCGATGCAGCGAACAGCACGAATCCTAGCATACGTGCGCTGTATGATAGGCTGTACAATTTCACAAGAGGGAATTAAATAGAGGATGCAAATGCAATAGCTATATTCAATCACCTGCTCTATAAAATTGTAATGCGTAAGCTGAATTGGGAATTACTAGACAAGCAAATATTCTAGGTGTTTTACAAATTGGCGGTCAAATCCTCAAATCGAGGTTTTGACCGCTGTTTTATTTTATCCCTGATTTGTTAGAGGATTTTATCCCCCAATAGTTAAAATGTCGTCCTTACAGGAAGGACATTGTCGAATTATAATAAAAGCGTACCAAACAAAACAACAAGATCTTACCAGCAGACAAAAAAATACGGGAGGGTCCTTACATGAAAAAAGGATTGGTAATGATTCTGACGCTTCTGTTCATCGCAACGACAGCGCTTACAGGATGCGGATCGAAGACAGAGAGTGGTTCTGAGAAGCCAGCGAACCAAACAGCTGGTGAAGATAAAAAGGTTGAACCATTTGAGCTTACACTTCGTCATACGCAGCTAGGCGATTCGAAGAAAAATCGCTTCGCTATCTTGCAAGATGTTGTGAAGAAGACAGAATCCGAAGTTCCAGGTCTAACAATTAAGCTTGACGGTGTTGACTCTGAGGTTAACCGTAAAGAGAAGCTTCGTGCAGAAATGGGAAGCGGATCTCCTCCAGATATCTTTGATGCTTTCGGTAACCCAGACGTGAAATTGTACGCGGAGAATGGACTTATACTTGATGTAGCTCCGATTCTGGATGAGCTTGGATTGAAGGACAAGTTCCAATCCCTTGCACAATGGACAGTAGAAGACAAGATCTACGGTTTGCCAATCGGTGCTTCAATTGAAGGTTATTTCTATAACAAAGACTATTTCGCTGAAAAAGGAATTCAAATTCCAAAAACATTGGCTGAGCTTGAAGCAATCGCTGAAAAAGTAAAGGCTGACGGCAAAATTCCATTCGCAATTGGTTCCAAGGATGCTTGGGTGCCATTGATGACAACAAACACATTGTGGTCCTACTACGGCGGTGCGGATATTACTTCCGGATTTGCGAAAGGAACAACGAAGTGGAACGATCCAAAAATGGTAGAAGCATTTGCGAAGCACTCAGATTGGATCAAGAAAGGCTACTTCAAAAAAGGCGAGCTTGGTCTTGACTATGCAACACAACGTACACAGTTGGTAAATGGTGAAGCAGTTATGATGTTCGATGGATCTTGGGCATCTTCCGTATTCGCGGATGCAACACAATCCGGTAAATTGCATAACAAAGCTGGTTTCTTCATGATGCCTCCAGCTAAAGAAGGCGACGGCTACAGCGTAATGTTCGACTCGAACAACGGATATGCATTCTCTTCCAAGATTGCTGAAGATCCACGCAAAATGGAAGCGGTAAAAGCGTTCGTCAAGAACTTGTATAACGAAGACATGCAAGTACGCGGCTTGAAGGAAGATGGCGTTATCCCTGCAATGAAGGTTGACCAAGCGAAGCTGGATACAGCTTCCCAAGGCAACGACTTGCTGCAAGCGATTATGGCTCAAATGAAAGACGTGAAATTCACATGGCCTGCATTTGACGCTCTCGTACAAGCGGATGTGAACACAGCACTCGGTCAACAACTTCAAAAAATGATCAGCGGCGAAGCTGAACCGCAAGCGGCTCTGGATGCCGTACAAAAGGTACAAGAAGAAGCGAACGCAGCATCGAAATAAGATAAATAAAAAGCAAGCTTGACCACAATGAGCACCACCTGTCCTACTCGGGGGGTGGTGCTCATTTATCATCCTGAGCAGCAGTCAACCAGTATGATTACGATGTGGGACGGACGGAGGGAAATCATATGAACAAAGCATTAAGAAACCCCTTAACATATGTGTTATTTTTGCTTCCTACGCTCGTTTTGTTCATCGCATTCTTTATATACCCGGTAATCAATGCGATTTACTACAGCTTTACGAGTTGGAACGGAATATCGAAGGACGTTACATTTATTGGCTTTGACAACTATCTCAATGTGATGAGTAAGCCAGATTTTTGGGAATCGGTGAAGAATAATGGATACTTTATTTTGTTCTCTTTGTTAGTCCAAGTCCCGTTAATCATTTTCTTCTCACTGCTCATCTCCAATGTCAAGCGTTTGAAAGGATTGTACAAGACAGCAGTATTCATGCCGTCTGTTATGTCCACGGCCGTCATCGGTATTTTGTGGGGCTTCATTTACGATCCGGACACAGGACTTCTTAACAAGCTGCTAGGTTTGTTCGGTATCGATCCGCTTATGTGGCTGGCAGACAAGAAAACGGCAATGATTTCGATCTTGATTACGAACGCTTGGCAGTGGACCGGTTTCTACATTGTTATGGTGTTGGCTGCAATTCTAGCGATTCCGAAGGATCTTGACGAAGCAGCGATGATTGATGGCGCAACTGGCGTTCAACGTGCGATGCGCATTACGATTCCGCTCATTATGCCAATCATCTCCGTGGTTATTATGCTATCGATCGCAGGTGCAATGAAGGCGGCAGATATCGTCATCGTTATGACCAAGGGCGGCCCGGCAGGGGCAACCGATGTTATGGCAACTTATATGATCAAGCACTCGATTACAAGTTTCAAATATGGCTATGGGAACAGCATTGCAGTCCTTATCTTCGTGTTCACGCTCATCGTTACTGTGCTTTATCAAGTACTTATTGCGCGTAGAACAGAAAGGATTGAATACTAATGATGAAACAGCTGAAAAAGGGAACCCCTCATATTTTCCTTCTGTTGTATTTGGCGGTTATTCTATTCCCATTCCTGTTCGTCTTGTTCTCATCGGTGAAGACAGACAACGGAGCCATTGCAGCGAATCCATTCGGCTTGCCGACAGAATTCGCTTGGGATAACTATGTGAAAGCTTGGGTCAATGCCAAAATTAGCACTTATTTCGTAAATAGCTTGTATATTTCACTTGCAGCATCCGTGTCTACGATTCTCATCGCATCTCTTGCATCCTTTGCGATTACACGTATGCGTTATAAGAAGATGAGTGCAGCAGTGTTCCAGTTCATTTTGCTAGGCTTGCTCATTCCGGGCAATGCATTACTGCTTCCGATTTACGGCATCTTGAAGAACTTGAACATGCTCGATAAGCACTGGGCCCTATATGTCCCTTACACGGCAGGGGCAATACCATTTACAATTATTATCTTGGCGGCATTTATGCGAAGTCTCCCGTCTGAGATTGAGGAAGCAGCTGTAATTGACGGCTTGAAGGCACCAGGCATTTTCTTCAAAGTCATCTTGCCGTTGACGGTACCAGCGCTCGTGACCGTATTCATTGTCAACTTCCTCGGCAACTGGAATGAGTTCTTGCTCGCAAACTTCTTTATCTCAACAGACAACTTGCGTACACTTCCGGTCGGTATGGTCGGCTTCCGTGATACGTATAACACGAACTACGCGCAGATGGCGGCTGGTATCGTATACAGCGTCGTACCTGTTATGGTCATCTACGCTATCCTGCAAGAGAAAATTATTGAGGGTCTCACAGCAGGCGGGGTCAAGGGCTAATCTTTTCATACTTTTCTACATGAAATGTAAGCTCTTACGTGTTAATATATTCATAGAAGACTAGAGAGAGAGTAAAGGGGTAATGTGCACAATGAATTTACGATTTAAGATGTTTAGTGGATTTATTTTGCTTATCATTATCCCTTTGCTTTTACTTGGAACTATTACATTTGTAATTACATTCAATTTGCTAGAGAAGAAATATAGTGAGCAAGCGCAATTCTCGATGCGGGCCATGAGCCACAGCATTGGCTACATATTCGATGAAATCAATAAAGTATCCGACACAGGCATTGCGAACAACGTCTTTCAGAAGGCGCTGGTATCGCCTAATCCTTACGAACACGATATGGTAAGCTCAAGCGTCGTCAGATATGACGATAACGGAAAGCTGTACTTCGTGGATGAACAGGGGCGGCCAGTCGGGAAGCAAGTTGATGATACGCTAAAAGGCACGGACTATATCCGGATAAACGAACGCCAGCAAAATTTCCGCAAGCTGCTGTTCAACCATCCTGCGATTAGTTATGCCTTTTTGTACAATTTCAGCCCATATGCACAAAGAGAAGGGATTATCCCGATCTTTTCCAAAGACAACTTCAAGGAAATGCCTTTTCATGAATTCAAAAAGCATCCTGTGTTTAAGAAAGTCATGGACTTGAACGGGGTTCCGTTATGGGTCGGGCCAAATGAATATCCGGAACTGACTGGCTCCGAGCAGGTCTTTACCCAGATTCGAGTTGTGAAGGATCTATCGACGATGAGGCCAATTGGAATATCGATCATCCAGATTAAGAACTGGGATCTCGACACGTTCTTTAACAAGTTTTATACGGCTGATCAGATGGAGAATACGAAGTTCTTTATCGTCAATCGTGATGGACAGATTCTATACGACAACTCGAAGCAGCTCGCTGGCCATATGATCGCTGATTATGCTTCGAAGCCGATCAAGTTCGAAAATACATATGTAAGCTACAAGGACAAATTCGGGGAACGTGAAAGTGTGATCACGTACCACCCCATGAGTGATTACGGCTGGTATTTGATTTCCGTGCGCGACTGGAGCTCTCTCTCGAATGAGATGGTCGTATTTCTGAAATGGGTGTCTACCATCCTATTCCTCTGCATCCTTGGAGCGCTGCTGTTCAACCTGTTGTTTACGAACCGAATAACGCGCAACATAACGCGCATCGTTCGATTTATGCGCAGGGTGGAGGATGGAGATCTGAACGCCCGTGTTGATGAAGAGGGTAGAGATGAGCTTAGGATGCTCTCGCATGGTTTCAATAGTCTCATGGAGCGGGTGTCCGGCCTTATTGATCAAGTGAAGAATGAGCAGCAGCAGAAGAATAAGGCGGAAATGAGAGTGCTGGAAGCTCAAATTAAGCCGCACTTTTTATTTAATACACTTGAATCGATCAATGTGCTGGCTATTCAAAATGAAGGGCGCAAGGTAAGCCAGATGGTCTATCGCCTAGGCAATATTTTACGCATTAGCATTCAGGATAAAGAGGAAATTACGCTTCGCGAAGAACTTGAATATTTGAAGAGCTATCTTGAAATTCAAAAGTTCCGATTCGAGGAGCTGTTCAACTTCGAAATTGACGTGCCGGAGCACATCATGCACTGCAAGGTGATGAAGCTGACCCTACAGCCGCTTGTCGAGAACTCAATCCAACACGGATTTGATGGAATTGAGCACACAGGATGGATTCGCATTACCGCATTTGAGGATGAAGATCGCATTCTCATTCGGGTAGAGGATAATGGGATGGGCATGTCGAATGAACAATTAAGAAAGTTCCAATATATGCTCTCCGATGAGCAAAAATCGGTTCTGCCGCAGGAAGAAGAGTCGTACAATACGGAACGTAGGGGACTCGGAGTTCGCAGTGTAGCAGATCGCTTGCGCATTCGATATGGTCCTGGTTATGGATTGTTCATCTGTTCCGCTTCACAGATGGGAACGATGATTCAGTGTGTGATACCGAAATACGAACAGGGTGATACGTTATGAGTGTGAAGGCATTGCTCATTGATGATGAGGTACCGATTTTGAACAACTTGAAGCTGGTCATCCCGTGGGATGAGCTGAATGTTGAATTGGTAGGTTCAGCTCGCAATGGTGTGGAAGGGCTGGAAATGGTACGGCAGCACGAGCCAGACATCATTTTGTGCGATATTCGTATGCCCGCTATGGACGGTATGGACTTTCTGCGGGAAATTCGTAAAATGGGTTGTGAAGCCGAGGTTATGATGCTGACCGGCTATCAGGAATTCGAGTATGCTCGCATCGCAATGCAGCATGGTGTTCGAGATTATGTACTGAAGCCGATTAACTACGATGAGCTTGAATTGACCGTGAAGAAGCTTGCCGATCTTGTACGCACCCGTCAACTGGAGAAGAAGCTGGCGGAAAGGCGCTGGGGGCGCATGATTAGTCTCGCTTACGAGAAAATGATGTTCGATGTTCTTATGGGATTCTCCACTGGGGCACTTGCGGCCTTCATGGTCGATGAAGAGCAGCCGATTGACAAGCTGGCTTACTCGCTGCTGCTCGTTGACTTGGATGGCTATGCACAGCAGAGCGCCTCTTGGAGTGACAATGAGCGCAAGCTGTGGAATTTCGCAGTTCGCAACGTGCTGCAGGATGCCATTGTGGATGATTGGAATAAATATGCCGTGTTGCAAATGCGTGAGGGAGAGTGGTGCGTACTTCTTCAATGCTATCGTGACCAGCATGAGGTTACTTCGATCGATATGGCACGCTGGGCACAGGAAATTCAGCAGGCGGTTCGAGGCCATGTGAAGATGACCGTAAGCCTTGCATGGGATAATGGGCCGATCCCTCTCATGAGCTTGGCACATACGTACAAACGCCTGCAGCGTACTCTATTTGCATACCGATGATGAACAGCTCGTATCTGTCGATGAAGGCTCAGTAGCAAGACAGGCGGCCTCTGTCTCGCAGTGGCAGCTAGTCGAAGATATCGTAGCAGGGATGAAGCAGAATGATCGCTCTAAGGTCGATGACGGAATGCATGCGCTTCAATCCAGCCTGATGTATATGTCTGAGCAGTCCATCGTTCGTGCGGAGACGTTCCTTCATTATGTCATCATTCACTTGATTCGTGAGATGAGGGAGTGGGAACTAGTTACACCGCAAGAAGAAGAGGCGGTGTGGAATAAGCTTCAGCATATGATGGGCGTCAAGGACTTAATGTGTGCGATTATGGAGTTAGTCGATCATACGAAGGAACACGCGATGAACAAGAAGTCGAGCGAGCTCCTGATGATATCGGCCAAGGATTATATTCACCGCAATTTAGGTTCAGATATCGGCGTCGAGGAAATGGCTGATTACTTAGGAATCAGCTGCAGTTATTTCAGTTTGTTGTTTAAGAATCATTTCGGGGAAACGTTTGTTGAATACGTGACGCGTCAGCGAATGGAGCTGGCGATGTCATTGCTCCGCACAACAGACAAGAGCATTACACAGATTGGTGCGCTTGTTGGATATTCAGAAAGACGATACTTCTCCAAGGTCTTCCAGAAGTACACAGGCAAGAAGCCGACGGAATATCGCGAGGATGCCGTTCAGACGGGAAAATGATAACGCTTAAATGAATCACATCAAGAATTCACGATATGAAGAGGATGGGATGAGTGAGATGAGTAAACTTCAACTGACGCTTGAGCAAAAAATTGGCCAAATGGTGATGTGTGGATTCGCAACGACAGAGGTAAACGATAATATCCGTTCCTTGATTAAGGAGCACCACGTTGGAGGCATTATTTATTTCAAGCGCAACGTGGTTAGCAAAGAGCAAGTAAGTGCGTTGTCTCATCATTTGCAAGAGATTTCCGGTGAACAGACGAATATTCCGCTCTTCATTAGTATTGACCAAGAAGGCGGTATGGTGGCACGGATCGACTGGGAAGATATTACGCTGATCCCGGGCAATATGACAATTGGAGCTACTCGCAGTGCTGAGCATGCTTATGAGGCTGCACGTATTTGCGGAGAAGAGATGCTCCGTCTTGGCATTAACATGAACTTTGCACCGAGCTTGGATGTGAACAACAATCCGGAGAATCCTGTAATCGGAGTTCGTTCATACAGTGAACGTCCTGATCTGGTAGCTGAACTTGGAACTGCACAAATTCGCGGTCTGCAAGAGGCGAATGTGGCTGCAACAGCGAAGCATTTCCCAGGACATGGCGACACGGCTGTCGACTCTCATCACGGCCTGGCTACTGTACCGCATGATGAGGAACGTTTGGTTGCAGTTGAGCTTGCTCCATTTGCGCGTGCGATTCAAGAGGGTGTGGATTGCATTATGACGGCGCATGTCATTTTCCCTGCATTTGAGCCGGAATCCATCCCAGCTACGTTGTCCCATAATGTGCTTACGAAGCTGCTCCGCCACCGCATGGGCTATGATGGCTTGATCGTAACAGATTGTTTGGAGATGCATGCAATTTCGAAGGAAGTTGGCGTGGCTGAAGGCGCGGTGCGCGCAGTTGAAGCCGGTGCTGATATTTTGCTAGTCAGCCATACGTATGAAGAGCAAGTTGCATCGATTCAAGCGCTGTGCGAGGCTGTTCGTACAGGCCGTATCGCTGAATCGCGCATCGACGAATCCATTGATCGTATCATTACCTTGAAGAATAAGCGTCATATGGGCGAAGAGACAGGAGTTCCAGAGGATTTCGCTTCTTATTTCGGTACGCCTGAATCTAAGGCATTGGTTGATCGTATGTTCGAGGACAGTACGACGCTTGTTAAGGATGAGGCTGGTGCACTGCCGCTTGATCGCAGCGCGAAAACGCTTGTGATCTGGCCTCAAGTGCGGACTCGTTCAGAGGTCGATGATCTCATCGTACAGGAATATACGTTGGCATCTGCACTGCAACCACATATGAACGATGTGGAGCTGCTCCGGATTAACAATGATCCAGACTCAGTTGAAGTGGAAGAAATTTTGGCAAGCACAGAAGGATATAGTCAGATTGTGATCCTGACTTACAATCCAGTATCGAAGCTGCATCAAGGACAGGTTGATGTGGTGAATGCATTGCTTGCACGCAGCAATACACGCGTCATTGTTGCATCGACTCGCAATCCATATGATCTGAATCAATTCCCTGATGTACCTACGTACTTGTGCTGCTATGAGAACCGCCCTGCTGCGATGAAGGCGCTGGGAAATGTACTGCTCGGCTTGCAGGAGCCGAAGGGCAAACTGCCGGTTACGATTTCGGAGCAATACCCATTTGGGCACAGTGCTTCTTAGGCGAAACAGCAATAGAACTCATCTCGAGACCTGTACCGATCGATCGGTGCAGGTCTTTTTTTCTGGATATGAAGACAATGTAAAATCATAATGATTTCAGAAAATGAAATGTAAATATTGACTTTCTTTTAATATTCCTTAAAAAAAGAATGAAAAAATAGAAACTTTTTACCCAGGAATGCGTCTATAACTATGTTCAATCTACACATTGTATTAACATTTCGAAATATAAACGATGGATGAGGAGTAGGACATTTACTATGAAATCTTGGAAAAAGCTTTTCGTTGCCTGTGTAGCCGCAGTGCAATTGTTCACAGTAGTACCTGTGTTCGCTGCAGAGGGGACGACGAATACTGAGGTAAGTGGTACAGTCGAAACGGATAAGTCTTCAAATACTGCGGAAGACAGCAGCAATCAGGAAGAGAAGCAGCTGGATAAGAAGCAAGACAACAAGCAAGTTTCTCAGGCACGTGTTCAATCCGTTCTACCTGGGGAATACGACAAGAATGTTGTTGTCCTAATTGCAGACAGCAATAAGATCTATCAAGATGGGGTTGAATACACATCTCCACAGCCGATTACGGTCAAGAAGGGCGTTTCCTATATCGCAATTCGTTCATTGATAGATCGCTTTGGATTCAAGCTGGACTTTGATAACAAGACGAAGGAAACGATCATCAAGAACGGTGACAAAGAACTTCGTTACAAAATGGGAAGTACAGACTATCGGGTAAACGGTGTCTCTACAAAAATGAAGGGCGCTTCTTATATTTCAAATAGCGTATTCATGGTTCCAGTTACATCCGCGATGGATGCAATGGCAATTCCGTATAAGTGGGAACAAGCGTCGAAGCGCATCATCATTCAGCTTAGCGCGAAGCCTGTTGCGAAGTTTAAAGTTGACCAGAAAGACATTATTGCTGGAGAGACTCGTGTTACATTCACTGACCAATCCACGCATCCACGTGGCCGTCAGATTGTAGAGGTAGATTGGGACGGAAATCAAGAAATCTATGACCAGCCAGGCACATACACCGTTACACTGCGCGTACGTGATGAAGACGGGGAATGGAGTGATCCATATTCCCAAACAATTACGGTTACAAGACCGCATACGCCGCCAGTAGCAAGCTTCCGTACGGATAAAACGACATATAAAATCGGTGAACCGATTAAATATGATGATTTTAGCTCGGATGAAGAAGATACGGATTTGAAACGCGAGTGGGTGAACAAGCAACCGGCATTCTTCGAGCCGGGCGAGAAGACAATTACACTCAAAGTGAAGAACAAATACGGCCTTACGGCTGAAGTAAGTCAAACGATCTCCGTAACGGATGAAGTGTTGTATACGTTAGATGATTTTAATAAATTGTTCACTCCGGCTGGTGATGTGTATCCAGTAGATGGGCCTGGGATTTTGGACATGCAAGTTATAACTCCAAAAGTTACAAAAGAAAAACGCACACTATATCGTTCGAACAGTCCGGAGACAGTGAAAGCAGACGGAATCCTTTATCAAGACAGGGTTGCGGGGGGAGCACGAATATTCGCTCACCACATTAATAAGACTTCTAGCAATATGAGATTTTACATTTTGGTTCAGAATGTATCGGATGAACCTACTACCTTAAGCGTACAGCATGTCGGTATCGCAGGACCGAGCACAAGTCCGCAACAAACGGGCAAGATGGGAACTGTTCGTTATTTCGAATCTTTCGCTGATGAAAAGACGACTGAAACGTATTTGAAACCAAACGAGATGAAGATAGTTGTTCCTGAATTGAACCAAATCTCATTCAAACCAGAACAAGTCTATACACTTTACGCCGATTTCAATGCCGACAGCACAGTAGAATATACAGTCGTTGGAATTGATGCAAATAAAGATGTATTTAAAGCATTGCCGAATTTGCCGTTCCTTGCTAAGGATGAACATATCCGTGGCACATACGACGACGCGGATATAACTTTTACTGTGGATGAGTCGGTAGGTGAAAAGGTAGGTCGCCTTGTACTAGCTGACAGCAGCCAAGATATTTCCGGAAGCGACATGATCACACTGGAAGATCAACGCAATAAAGGGAATTATGGTGTGCTGTACCGAATCCGTTTGAACAAGGTCGCGCCGAATACCCTAATTTCCTTCAATTCACGCGGAGGATCGTATTCAGGGGGCATGCTTGTTAATGGCAAAACGGTACAAACACCTACTAACGGTTCATTGAAAAGCCCGAATGAGTCAAGTGTCTTATATCGTACCGGAGATTATGAAGAGTCAGTCGAATTGCTGTTTTCTTCGGCGGCAGGAAGTAACTTGCCGGTCAATCTGGTATTCACGCCACTCCCTAAACCGAAATCCTGATTAGCATTTATGATGTAACAGTTTAATAACAGCATTTATTTAAAATTTGTATGTATATTTGCACTCCGATTTAAAGCGGACTATCCTGATTCCATAGGAACGGGATGGTCCTTTTTCTATGATTCGCGTTTGACTTTAAGGATCGGAATAGCGCATTATAGTAGTGACGGGTTCCACATCATAGAGGAGGGACTTCGATGCTGAAGACTGAACAAATTATAGAGAAAATGGCTGATTCAGGGATGAGAATTACGGATCAGCGTCGAACCTTGGCGAAGCTGTTCGCTGACACGAATGGATATTTAACACCTAAGGACGTATACGAATTTATGGGTAAGCGTTATTCCGGCTTGAGCTTCGACACGGTATACCGCAATTTGCGAATCATGTTCGATCTAGGAGTTCTGGAACAGGTAGTGTTCGAAGATGGAGTCAAGTTCCGCGTCACGTGTGCAGATGGGCATCATCACCATCACATGATATGTTTGCAGTGTGAGAAGACATATCCGATTCATTTCTGCCCGATGTCGCAAACCGATGTACCTGATCAATTCCAAGTCGTTCAACATAAATTCGAAGTGTTTGGATACTGCTCTACATGCACTGATAAGGATAATTCATCATCTTCTGAACCTAACCATGATGCAGGTGGAACCGGAATATGACGGAGGATGAAGGCAAGCAATGCTGTTCCTCAAGTGAGGAACACGCTGAGTGCCAAGCTGACAAGCGTCAAATAAGACGAAGTCTGGGTACGAGAATTGTACAGGCACCAGTTCGAGCCTACCGCAAATGGATATCACCGCTCAAACCGCCTACATGCCGCTTCTATCCGACATGTTCCACTTATGCGATGGAAGCATTGGAAGTCCATGGGCCTGTGAAGGGTACATGGCTGACGATGAAGCGAATTGCCAAGTGCCATCCCTTTCACCCTGGAGGCGTAGACAAGGTACCTCCGAAGCGTCCTTGACAGAGGGACAGCTCCTGATTTATATTTGAGGGTAGTTGTTGGATGCACATAATTGGAAATCGATATCTCCGAGGAACGGATAAGTAAGCAGAGAAGCCATTTCAGAGAGCCGGTATTGCTGGGAACCGGTATGGACGCTCTTCCGAACATGGTCCGGGAGGAACTGATGGTGAGCGAGTGATTGAGCTGCGAGAAGCAGGCTCTACCGTAAGCTGTTGGCGCATCATTCCCGTTAACGAATGCTTGATCGGCTACATACCGGTCACAATGAAGCCGCCTGTCGATATGTATGCAGGTGGGAAATTGGGTGGTACCACGTGAGATACAGCTCTCGTCCCAAATTGGGCGGGGGCTTTTTCTGTTTATTGAAGCTTTTGTCGAAGCTTTGATTGAAGCTCTAGTGAAGTGCAAGAAAGACAACATCGGATTTACTGCATGAAGAGAGATATGCTGAGGAGGATGAACGAACAATGAGTCAACAACGCAACACATTTTACATCACAACGCCGATCTACTATCCAAGTGACAAGCTGCATATTGGACATGCGTACACAACTGTAGCAGGGGACGCAATGGCACGCTATAAGCGTTTGCGCGGTTTTGATGTTCGCTACTTGACGGGTACAGACGAGCATGGTCAGAAGATCGAACGCAAGGCGAAAGACGCAGGGGTAACTCCACAGCAGTTCGTTGACAACATTGTCAGTGGAATAAAGGAACTGTGGAGCAAGCTGGATATCTCTTATGATGACTTTATTCGTACAACTGAAGAGCGTCATAAGAATGTTGTTCAGACGATTTTCGACCGATTGGTTCAGCAAGGAGACATTTACAAGGGTACGTATGAAGGCTGGTATTGTACACCGTGCGAATCGTTCTTCACAGAACGTCAGCTCGAGAATGGCAACTGCCCGGATTGTGGCCGTTCTGTGGAACTGGTTAAGGAAGAGAGCTACTTCTTCCGCATGAGCAAATATGCGGATCGACTGTTGGAATTCTATGAAGCGAACCCAGAGTTCATTCAGCCAGAATCTCGCAAAAATGAAATGATTAACAACTTCATTAAGCCAGGCTTGGAAGACCTCGCTGTATCCCGTACGTCTTTCGATTGGGGCGTGAAGGTGAAGGGCGATCCGAAGCATGTTGTTTATGTATGGATTGATGCATTGTCCAACTACATTTCCGCTCTAGGATATGGCTCGGACAATGATGAATTGTACAAGAAGTACTGGCCAGCGGATGTTCATTTGGTCGGGAAAGAGATCATTCGTTTCCATACGATTTACTGGCCGATTATGCTGATGGCGCTTGATCTTCCGCTTCCGAAGAAAGTGTTCGGACACGGCTGGCTGCTGATGAAGGACGGCAAAATGTCGAAGTCCAAAGGCAACGTTGTCGATCCTGTTATGCTGATTGATCGTTACGGATTGGACGCGCTTCGTTACTACTTGCTGCGCGAGGTGCCGTTCGGATCAGATGGTACGTTCACGCCGGAAGGCTTCGTAGAACGCATTAACTTCGATTTGGCGAACGATCTTGGCAACCTGTTGAACCGCACCGTTGCAATGATCGAGAAATACTTCGACGGCGAGATTCCTGCATATGCAGGCCAAGTTACGGCTTTCGATGGTGAAATTGCAGCCTTTGCTGCGCAGACAGTGGATAAAGTGGAAGCAGCTATGGAAGATATGGAATTCTCCGTAGCTCTGACTGCCATTTGGCAGTTCATCAGCCGTACGAACAAATACATTGATGAGACACAGCCTTGGGCACTTGCGAAGGATGAATCCAAGCGTGCAGAATTGGCTTCTGTTATGGCGCATTTGGCAGAGAGCCTGCGTATTTCCTCCATTCTGCTGCAGCCGTTCTTGACACAAGCCCCAGCGAAGGTGTGGGCTCAGCTTGGTATTGAAGCGGGAACGATTACGTCTTGGGAATCTGTTCGCACATTCGGAGCCATTCCGAACGGAACCAAGGTCGTGAAGGGTGACCCGATCTTCCCTCGTCTGGAAGTAGCAGAAGAGGTGCAAATCATCGCTGAAGCAATGAACGGAGGCAAGAAGGCAGAGCCAGCAGCTGAAGAAGCACCTGCCCAAGCTAAAGCAGACAACAGTGCTGCTGCGGCTGAGACAGGGTCGGCGAAGCCGGAGGATGCCAAAGAAGAAATCGCAATTGATGATTTTGCGAAGGTAGAGCTGCGCGTTGCACAAGTGACACATTGTGAACCTGTTCCTAAAGCAGATAAGCTGTTGCGATTGGAATTGGATATGGGCTATGAACAGCGTCAGGTTGTATCTGGAATCGCTCAATATTACAAGCCAGAAGAGCTTATTGGACGCAAGGTAATCTGTGTAGCGAATCTGAAGCCAGTGAAGCTGCGTGGTGTCTTGTCCCAAGGTATGATTTTGGCTGCTTCGAAGGATGGCCAATTGACGGTTGCAACAGTCCCAGACAGCATGCCGAATGGTGCAATTGTGAAGTAACAGAGGTTTGAACGAAATAAATAGGTGGCAGGCATACGTGGATGATTAGGGTATGAATAGCCATAGAAAAAGGCCGGGATCTCAACGATTCCGGCCTTTATTTGTTGAACGTCATTAATTCACGAAGAATAGGACGAACAGTCCTGCAAATACACAATAGAGCGAGAACCATTTCAGATTGCCGCGTGCCATAATGCCCATGAACCATTTCAAGGCGAAGTAGGATGCAACGAAGGAGCATACGAAGGCAAGCAAGTATGGAATCATCATTTGACCCAGTGTCGGGTCTTTGATCATATCCTTCCCTTCGAGAATCATACTTCCAAGGCTGACTGGAATGTACAAAAAGAAGGAGAAGCGAAGGGCAGTTTCCTGCTTCCATCCCAGTGCCATCGCAGCAACGATTGTTGAACCGGAACGGCTAATGCCTGGAATGAGCGCAACCGCTTGCGCTAGACCAACGATGAACGTCTCGCCGAATGACAGATCCTTGTCTCCCTTGCGGCCGTGCAAGTTGCGTATCAGCCAGAGAGCTAGTGCAGTCACGAGCAGCGTTGCACCGATAATCTTAACACCTTTGAACACATCTGCTATCGTATCCTTGAATACCACTCCGATAATCCCTGCTGGAATCGTAGCGAGAATTAAATAAATAACGAACATGAAGTCGTCTTTTGCATCCTGAGCGCGTGTGAACAGGAAGCGGAACGTATTTACGGTAAGCCGTACGATATCTTTACGATAAATGAGCAAAATAGCTAGCAAGGAGGCAAAGTTGACGAGCACCTCAAAGCCGAGACCTTCGATATGTAATCCGAATAATCGCTCAGCAATAACCAAATGCCCGCTTGACGATACCGGTATTGGTTCAGTGAAACCCTGCACCAATCCAAGCACGGCATATTTCAGCCATTCGATCCAATCCAAATCATTCACTCCTTAATTTCATTTATATATGGTTTTGAGCCTAACGGTAGGAATAGGCACTCTATCATATTAGTATCGTCTATCAATGATGTCAAAGAGTAACATGATAGAGAGTGCCTTACAATTTTGTCACATCTGCTTCTAATGATTATGCAGGCAGGAAATTGGAATGGAAGAAAAGTTAGGATTGACAAGGCGCAGAACACTTTTTATAATCTTAATAGTAATGATTACGAATTACAGAAAATTAACATGCGTAACTACATAATTTTGCGCAGAAGGAGAGTTATTTATATGAAGCTGAGAAGTAAATATAGAAGATTGCGTCATTCCTTGCTGACCCTGTGCTGCTTCGCATTGGTGTTGGCAGGATGTACGCAAGGTTCTCAATCCGGTATTGTAGAAGGGAAACTTAATGTTGTTACGAGCTTTTATCCGATTGCATTTTTAACAGAACAAATTGGCGGCGAACATGTAAACACTATCAATCTCATTCCTACTGGGATTGAGCCGCATGATTGGACACCAAAAAGCCGTGACCTGCATAATGCATCGAATGCTGAACTGCTGCTCGTCAATGGTGCAGGCTTCGAAACATGGCTGGACGATTTTTTGAAAGGCTTGGATTCCTCGTCTACTGTGAAGACACTTGAGGTAAGCAAGGGCATTCCTCTCATTGAGGCAGATGGAAGTGAGCACGAGCATCACGAAGGAGAAGGCGAAGATTCCGAACATGCGCATGAACACGAACATGGCAGCACAGATCCACACACGTGGGTGAGTCCAAAATCTGCATTGACGATGGCAAGCAATGTTAAGGATGCACTTGTTCAAGCCGACAGCGCGCATAAGGGTGAATATGAAGCAAATTATAAGCAGCTAAAGTCGAAGATTGAATCCGTAGATAAGTTATATACGGAGAAGCTAAGCTCGCTGAAGCAGCGTGAGATAGTGGTATCCCATCATGCATTTGGATACTTGTGCCGGGATTATGGATTGACGCAGCATGCAATTATGGGCATTACGCCAGATGCTGAACCAAGAGCGCAAGATTTGGTGAAGCTCTCGAAGCTGGTGAAGGATAAGGGGTTGAAGTACGTGTTCTTTGAGGAGCTTGTATCGGATCAATTAGCGAATACATTGGCTGGTGAAGCGGGTGTGAGCACACTCGTATTGAACCCGCTTGAAGGCTTGACGAAGCAGCAGGCAGAACAAGGGGACAATTACGTAACGATCATGGAACGCAATTTGCAAAATCTCCTTGTCGCGCTACAATAAATGAGGAACGGATCAAAGTCCGTTACCGAGAGTTGCACGGCTGGACGGTGCGTGCAAGGAAGAGAGAGGGCACGATGATGAATATGACGGACACCTGCCATAACCAGGTGATTTCAATAGAGGATGTTGGCTTCAGCTATGAAGGACAGACGGTTCTGAACGATGTCAACTTCACCGTATATGAGCGGGATTTTGTAGGTGTCATCGGCACGAATGGCGCCGGCAAAACAACGCTTCTGCGACTGATGGTCGGCTTGCTGAAGCCCACCTCAGGGCAGATTAAACTGTTCGGTACGCCGATCAATCGTTTCAAGGAATGGGATCGGATTGGGTATGTGCCGCAGAAGAATTCCTTTAATCCATTATTTCCGGCGACTGTGATGGAGGTCGTACAATCCGGCATGTACAATCGTCGGCGGATGTTCCGGCGACTTAAGCAGGAGGAAATTAATCAATGCCGCGATGCGATGCGTGTGATGCGGGTTGAGGATTTGGCGGATAAACTCATCGGGCAGTTATCGGGGGGGCAGCAGCAGCGTGTATTTCTAGCGCGAGCGATGGTGAATAAGCCTGAACTGCTCATATTGGATGAGCCTACAGTTGGGATCGATACGGAAACGCAAAAGGATTTCTTCAACCTGCTGCAGCATTTGCATGAACATCACCATATGACCTTCATTATGGTTTCTCATGATATGGATCTTGTGAATTCATGGCTTGGCTGTGATCCGAAGGGGACATGCGGCAAGCTGAACTTCTACGTGAAGCATTCGCACAATGTGCAATGTTCAGAGCCGGATCTATCGCACGGTATACTCTAAGGAAGACTGCTCCTTGCTCTGCATGGAATTGAATTAAAGGGGACGTTGTCATTGCTGGACATCATACAATCTGATTTTTTTATACGCGCATTGATCGGGGGATTATTAATTGGCGCCATAGGCCCGCTTATGGGGATGTTTCTTGTGCTGCGCCGGTTGTCCATGATAGGGGATACCCTCGCGCATGTGACAATCGCTGGGGTAGCGCTTGGGTTTCTGCTCGGCGTGTATCCGCTGGCCATGGGACTTGTATTCGCGCTTGTAGGTGCGATTGCGATTGAGAAGCTGCGCAAAGCATACAAAACGTACGCTGAGCTGTCCATTGCTGTCATCATGTCAGGCGGTGTTGCGCTGGCATCGCTCTTTTTTACGCTAGGAATGAACTTTAGCGCGAATGTGAACAATTATTTGTTCGGAAGTATTTATACACTGAATGGTACTGACTTGATCGTAGTTGGGGTTGTAACCCTTATCGTTGTCGTATTTCTGCTCCTCTTCTTCAAGGAAATGTTTTTGCTTACCTTTGATGAAGATGCAGCTGCGGTAAATGGCCTTCCGGTACGAATGCTTAATATTGCCGTCACGGTGCTGACCGCGCTCGTAATTAGTGCAGCCATCAAAATTGTAGGCGCACTTCTCGTCTCGGCCTTATTAACGATCCCAGTAGCCATTAGTCTGTTTGTAGCCAAGGGTTTCAAGCAGTCTGTTATCGTATCGGTGCTTGTAGCCGAAGCTGCTGTCGTTGGCGGGCTTCTGACCGCAGGGATTTGGAATTTGGCACCAGGGGCTACGATTGTCCTATTGCTCATTGCCGTGTTAATATTGACATTGATAGCAAGAAGAGGAATTCGGGTGTGATACAGCGCCCATCTTCTTTCTGTTAGGGCAATCGACTAATACGGGGAGGCGAAGCGGTTGGGTCATATTACGGTGTGGATAGCTTTCTGGGCGGGATTTGTATCCTTTATATCTCCATGCTGTTTGCCGTTATATCCATCTTACATTTCGATCATTACGGGGATGTCGGTGAGTCAATTAAAGGATAAGCAGAATAAGCGCGAGGTTAGATGGCGCACAATGACTCACACGTTGTTTTTCATTTTAGGGATCAGTGTCGTGTTCTACACACTTGGTCTGGGCGCTACTCTGCTCGGTTCTTACTTGGCTGAATATCGAGATTTGATTCGTCAGATTTCGGCTATTTTCATTCTCATTATGGGGCTTGTGCTCATCGGTGTATTCAAGCCTCAGCTCTTAATGAAGGAACGGAAGCTGGATTTTGGACAGAAGAGCGGATACTTCGGCTCCTTTCTGTTCGGGATGGGCTTTTCCGCCGGCTGGTCGCCTTGCATTGGCCCAATTCTGACTGCCATCATTTCATTAAGTGCATCTGAGCCAAGCACAGGTATGTTAATGATTACTGCCTATTGTATTGGTTTTGGTTTGCCATTCTTTATTCTATCCTTCTTCATTGGCTCAACCCGATGGCTTACGAAATATTCGGGTATCATGATGAAGGTAGGCGGGGCGATTATGATCGTGATGGGGATACTCTTGTTCACCGATCATTTGAGTCAGCTGAATGTTTGGCTGCAGCAGATTACCCCGGAGTGGATGAGAAGACTGACATAACTGACAGAACCTACATAATCAAACCATATCTACCGTGACCGCTGCCAGCTAATTTCATAGATGGAGCGGTCTTTCTATGAATATCCACAGATTGCAGCTATGGTAAATGTCGAGCAAAACAGGTCTAAGGTTGAACTTGACCTCGAAACCATGTAAACTTAAAGTTACACGATTATTTCCGTATATGAATATGCATTTCTTCATTTCCGCTAAGGGAAAGTATTCTTTATTGATGTGAAATGAGGAACATGTTGAAGCAGGAAGCGCTTTTGGACAAGTCGTGTAACGTGGAAGGAAATGAGGGACGCTTGATGCCTACACCAAGCATGGAAGACTATTTGGAACGTATCTATAAACTGATTGACGAGAAAGGATATGCTCGCGTATCCGATATTGCAGAAGGATTGGAAGTGCACCCTTCTTCTGTGACGAAGATGATTCAGAAGCTCGATAAGGACGATTATCTTATTTATGAGAAATATCGCGGGCTCGTGCTGACAAGCAAGGGGAAGAAGATCGGCAAGCGATTGGTGGATCGCCATCAGCTGCTCGAAGACTTCTTAACCTTGATCGGTGTAGCCGACGAGCATATTTATACAGACGTAGAAGGAATCGAGCATCACCTAAGCTGGAACTCGATTACATGCATCGAAACACTTGTTGAATACTTCCGCAGAGACCCTCAGCGCCTGCAAGCGCTTAGTGATTTGCGCGGTGAATTGGATAATGAATCGTAAAACATCTGTTTTTTGCGAAACAGATGTTTTATTTTTTGCGTCTAATAGTTGAGGGGAAATGAAATTTACTCATTTTTTCGTTCAACATGGACAAGGGAGATGGAAAAAAAGAATGATGAATCATGCGAAAAAAGTACTTCTCGGCACATTTGCTGCTGTTATGCTAAGTACGCTTATGCCGCAGACGGGGAATGCGGCCAGCAATGACATTCGAATTTTGATGAACAATAAGCAGCTTCAAACGGATGTAGCTCCTTATTTGATGCCAGGCAAGAATGTGACGATGCTGCCATTCCGAGCAGTAGGGGAAGCTACTGGTGCGACTGTAGGTTGGGATCAGGCGAATCGCCAGGTTGAGTTCCGGAAGGATGGGCATACCATACGCTTGACGATTGGCGACAGCAATGCGGAAGTGGATGGGCAACATGTGCAGCTCGACGTATCTGCCTCCATGCGTGGTGGACGAACGATGGTTCCGCTTCGCTTTATCAGTGAAAGTGTTGGATTGAAGGTGGATTGGAATCAGCGAGAACGTATTATTACAATTGCCTCTGAAGGTGGCGAAGCTGGATCTGAAGATGGCGAAGCGATCCATTCGGAATCACTGAGAGGAACGTGGATATCGACCGTCTACAATATTGATTGGCCGCAGGATCCGAAGAAGTCAGGCTTCAATGCGGAACGTCAGAAGCAGCAGTATACAAGCATGCTGGACAAGCTCCAAGAGGCAGGAATCAACGCTGTTTTCGTGCAGGTGCGGCCAACTTCAGATGCCTTCTATCCTTCGAAGCTGCTTCCTTGGTCGGAATGGCTGACAGGAACGCAAGGCAAGGATCCAGGATATGACCCATTGAAATTCATGGTAGAAGAGACACATAAGCGCGGCATGCAGTTCCATGCATGGTTTAACCCTTACCGTGTAAGTGTACAAGGAGATGTATCCAAGCTGGTTAATGGTCATCCCGCGAAGGAGCATCCAGACTGGGTTGTAAAGCACCAGAACAAGCTTATCTATAATCCAGGCGTCCCAGAAGCTCGTCAGTTTGTGCTTGATTCCATCATGGAAGTTGTCAATAACTATGATATCGATGGCGTGCATCTGGACGATTACTTCTATCCATATGGCGAAGACAAGGAATCATTTAAGGATAATGATACATATGAACGCTACAACAAGGTATTCAATAACAAGGGCGATTGGCGTAGAAATAATGTGAATGAGTTCATTGAATCCCTGTACAAGCAGATTAAGTCGGCGAAGCCGAATGTACAATTTGGTATAAGTCCGTTCGGAGTATGGCGCAACTCCAGCGCAGATCCAACCGGATCAGCAACGAAGGCGGGACTTAGCAGCTATGACAATCTGTATGCAGATACAAGAACATGGATCAAGAATCATTGGATCGATTATATTGCACCTCAAGTGTATTGGCACATCGGCCACAAGGCTGCGTCCTACGACACGTTAGTGAATTGGTGGGTCAAAGAAACGGCAGGCACTGGGGTGGAACTATTTATTGGACACGCTGCCTATAAGCTTGCCGATGCAAATGAAACGGACTGGAACAGTGCAGATGTACTTATTAAGCAGTTGGAGTTCAATTCGCGAATTGATGCGGTAGCGGGCAGTATATTCTTCAGTGCTGCTGATCTGGTAAGAAATACGAAGCAGGTATCCGATAAGCTTCAACATTATTACGAGGAAAAATAGATGTAAGCCATAATCAGAAATTATACTTTTCATCCAATCATATCCCCTCCTGTATGAGCATACATACAAGAAAAAGCAGTATGTGAGCGAGGAGGGGGATCCCGTGCGTATCAATGCGGTATTCGAAGGCGGGGGAGTCAAGGGGATATCGTTAGTTGGTGCAGTCCATTCAGCCGAGCAGCACGGGATGACATTCAATCGTGTCGCAGGCACTTCATCGGGCTCGATTGTAGCCTCATTTCTTGCCGCTGGCTATACTGCAGAAGAGATGGAGCGGCTCATATTGGAGATGCCGTTCTCTTCCTTTTTGCAACGTGCGCCAATCTTTCAGATTAAGTGGATTGGTCCAGCAATTCGATTACTGTGGAAAAAGGGGCTATATTCAGGTGAAGCACTCGAGAAATGGGTGCATGATTGCCTGTTGAAGAAAGGGATTCGCACGTTTGGGGATTTAAAGAAGGAACAGCTAAGAATCATTGCCTCGGATATTACGAATGGGAGGCTGATGGTTCTCCCTGACGACATTGAGAACTACGGGATAGACCCAGCATCATTCCTCGTAAGCAAGGCAATACGAATGAGCACAAGCATTCCTTACTTCTTCGATCCGGTGATATTACGAGCCCCATTTGAGGTGAAGAATGGCCGGACGAAGAAGTTTGCTGATCAATTCTCCTACATCGTGGACGGTGGGATGCTCTCCAACTTCCCGCTTTGGCTGTTCGATGATGAAGTTGACCCGCGATCGAATCGTCTGATTCCAACGATCGGCTTTCAAATGGTAGGAAAGCAGTCTGGCCAGCCCCATCAGATTACGGGTCTCATAACAATGCTGCAGGCCATGGTATCCACCATGATCTCGGCACATGACCAGCGCTATATCGATAAGGAGAACCGATTCCGTACGATTAAGATCCCTACACTGGGTATCGGGACAACTGACTTTGATTTAACCGTTGAGCAGAGCATGGCATTATATGAGTCAGGTGAGAAAGCGGGCGATGCCTACTTCCAGCAGTGGACGAGGGACGCATATGAGAAGATGTATAAGGTGCATTGCTGCGGGAAGACGAAGATATAACCAAAAACAGCGCTTGGATGAATAGGACTCATCTAAGCGCTGTTTTTGTTTATTTGGTCTGTTGTCTGTTCTCATCCTTAGCCTTGTTGCCCTCAATGACCGTAAGTTTTGCTTGTGATCGAGGTCGTATACGCTTCTTAGCTTGAGGCGCACGTGCTGCTTTCAGCTTCGCTTCCGTACGAGGCGAGACCTTAACCTTGACGCTCTTCTTCGGCCCAAATCGATAGACGAGGAATACAACGGCAATGATGGCGACGGGAATTAGAATGGATATAGGATCTCGCGTGAAGCTGCTAACGATTCCGATTCCAACCAACACAGCCATGAGGAGCATAAACCATCGCGGCAGTCGGGCCATCGTCATCATTCCCTTCTTGTCATAATGTTGATGTAGATTTAAGATACAGCCTGTTTAGGCTGTAATTCGCGATCAAGCTCACACATGCGATTGAAGGAAGCAATCGACACTTCCACCTGATCATCAGTAGGCTCCTTCGTTGTTAGCAACTGCAGCCACAGTCCAGGGTACCCAAGCCAGCGAAGTACAGGCACATTCCGCAGGGCATTCGTCAACCGCAGGAACTCATAGGATACGCCCATGACTACCGGAATCAACAGGAGCCTAGGATAAATGCGTTCCCATAAATTATCATATGGGATAAAGGAGTAAATAACGACTCCAACGATGACGGACAAAATAATAAAACTACTGCCGCAGCGATAATGCAGCGTGCTGAACTTCTGTACGTTCTGTACCGTTAGATCTACACCGGCTTCATATGCGGTAATTACCTTATGCTCAGCGCCATGATATTGGAACAGACGCTTGACAATAGGTGTCTTGGAAATTAGCCACAAATACCCGAGAAGGAACGCAATTTTAATGACACCTTCAATGACAGTATGGATCACGATATTATTGAAGGTCGACCCGAAAATGAGTTCTTCAATGACAACTGGAACGGTTGTGAAAATAATTTTACTAAAGATAAGTGATAAAATTCCGACTACCGCTACCCCGACGATCATTGCAAGGTTCCATTTGGAGTCTTTGCCTGCCTCAGCAGCTTCAATTCCTTCTTCATCCTCTGCGTATTTCTCTGCAGCGTAGTTCAAGTGCTGATATCCCTTAGAACTGGCATCGAATATGCCAACAATCCCTCGGAGCAGCGGGATTCTTTTTAGCTTGGCAACCCATGCTTTATCTTTCTTTGGTACTTCGTAGAACGTAATGGATTGATCTTTGCGACGGACAGCCGTCACATTGACGTGCTTGCCGCCAAACATTACGCCTTCAATTACGGCCTGTCCACCGTAAATGGATTTCTGATCTGACAATTACTTCACCATCCCCATCTTGAATGCATTCCGCTTTGCGTGTGTACCGAAGGTGCCTCAAGTAAGAAGCACTTCACGATTTTGAAATAATAATAATTTTATTGTAGCGAATTTTGCTGGCGTTTTCCACACCATGATTGTAATCCGCCTAGGTTGGAGCATACTACATACACGTTGAGATGATCACACTTGGGAGGAATGGCAATGAATGAAAGGCAAGCAAGGGCGGAGCGTAAGAAGAATCCTACTGACCCATTATCGTTTTCTGTGCAAATCGGTTTTTTTGCCGGGCTGATATGGGGCGGGATACGTTGGCTCGCTTATACTTTCCACTTTACTTCGGTGATCCCTGGGATGATTGCGGAACCTTTCTACCCGCATAAATATTTGATTACTATCCAAGGCCAGCTAGTAGGATGGGGCGCATTCATTTTATTTTCAATTGCAGCTTCCATACTATATACGCTTTTCCTACGGAAAGTACCTGGTCCGTACCCTGGGATTCTATATGGGATTGTATGGTGGGTTCTATTATATGTTGTACCGGGGCCTATGCTTGGTCTCGTGCATCCAGTATGGAGGACAACATGGAACACGATATGGACGGAATCCTGTATCATGCTTGTCTGGGGATTATTCATTGGCTATACGGTAGCAACGGAGTTCAATCATGAACAGGAGCGTGAACCCGATGAGGCAGAGCGTTTCAAAATGAAGGGGGGATCGGGCTATACTAGCGGTGGAGGACAGGGGTCTGGGAAGTCAGGAAATAGAGGGCCTGACAGTGTAACCAGCGGCGGAGTTGTTCATTCAGCAGCAAGAAGTGATTCTGGGGAAGAGGTGCATGATTACCCAGAGCGACGCAAGCCTAAACCGATCATGTAGCTAAATGCGCGATGTCATGCGGGGTTTGCTGTATTGACGCTTCTCATTTTCTGCATCGTATGTTAAAATACGTGAGGATTCGTCTGTTGACGGTACGCTTGAGAGGTGGAATCATCATGGCTTGTTACTTGTTATTGAACGGACCGAACTTGAATATGCTCGGCATTCGCGAGCCTGGTGTCTACGGGAGCGAATCGTTGGCTGCGATTGAAGCACGGCTTACAGAGATGGCTGCATCTTGGGGCGTTTCACTGGAATGCTACCAGAGCAATCATGAAGGAGCGCTCATAGACCGTATCCATGAGGCATATGGGACATGCGACGGTATTGTCATTAATCCGGGAGCACTTACGCATTACAGCTATGCACTGCGAGATGCATTAAGTGCGGTTCGCATTCCGACAGTGGAAGTTCATATGTCCAACATACATAAGCGGGAAGAATTCCGGCATGTGTCTGTAACCGCTCCTGTAGTGGTAGGACAAATTGCGGGATTCGGAGCATTAAGCTATGAGTTGGGATTGTCTGCACTGCATCAGTATGTGTTCTCACAACGGGCAGAAGGTCAATCTCAAGGGTGACGGAACAATGCAAAGTCGGGAGATGATGAGAAGATGAGCCAATCACGTTTGACTCGTTTAAGAGAAGCAATGGGGACGAAAGGCTTGGAAGCCATGTTCATCACAAGTGCGGTGAACCGTCGTTACATGACAGGATTTACAGGTTCATCCGGCTATGTGCTGATTACGCAAGACCGCGCAGTGCTGCTGACGGATTTCCGCTATATGACACAGGCGCCGCAGCAAGCTGTCGATTATGACGTTGTTGAACACGGCGCGAAGATGACAGATACGTTGAAGCAGCTTCTGTCTGATATGCATATTAGTCGTCTAGGGTTCGAACAGGATCACGTCGTATTCGCAACTTATACAGGGTATCAAGGACAGCTCGAAGGCATTGAACTTGTACCTGTATCTGGGCTGATTGAAGATCTTCGCATGATTAAGGATGAGGGAGAATTGGCGATTATGCGCGAAGCTGCTCAGCTTGCGGATCGTACATTCAGCCATATTCTGAACTTCCTCAAGCCAGGCGTATCCGAGAAGGATATTGCGCTTGAGATGGAATTCTTCATGCGTAAGAATGGAGCAACATCGAGCTCCTTCGAAACGATCGTTGCATCTGGCGAACGATCCGCATTGCCGCATGGTGTTGCAAGTGATCGCATCATCCAAGGCAACGAGTTCATTAAGCTTGACTTCGGTGCTTTGTACAATGGGTATTGCTCAGACATTACACGTACTGTAGTACTGGGTAAGCCGACTGACAAGCATCATGAAATTTATAACATTGTTCTTGAAGCACAGATGAATGCAATTCAACATATTCGTCCGGGGATGACTGGACGCGAGGCAGATGCCTTAACTCGTGACATCATTAAGGGTTACGGATATGGTGACCATTTCGGACACAGCACCGGTCATGGCTTGGGTATGGAAGTTCATGAAAATCCAAGATTGGCATTCGGAAGCGATACGGTGTTAATTCCCGGTATGACCGTTACGGTGGAGCCTGGGATCTATATTCCAGGATTCGGCGGTGTACGTATCGAAGACGATATTGTGATTACGGAAGACGGGATTGAAATAATAACACAATCAACGAAACAACTGCTCGTATTAGACATGTAGTGACGGGCGCAGTTCAGTAGAAATCTAACCAGTACACTGAGCATCGAACGTATTTCATTACGGTTAATCGGGGTTGCCATGCATGTAGGAGGGAAATTAGAGTGATTTCAGTAAACGATTTTAAAACAGGTTTGACAGTAGAAGTGGATGGAGATATCTTTACAGTCTTGGATTTCCAACACGTTAAGCCAGGTAAAGGTGCTGCGTTCGTACGCTCCAAATTGAAAAACTTGCGTAACGGCAACGTTACGGAGAAGACGTTCCGTGCAGGTGAAACAATCGGCCGTGCGCAAATCGATAACCGCGAAGTACAATACCTGTACAACAGTGGTGAAGAGTATACATTCATGGACAATGAGTCCTACGACCAATTCTCTTTGGACAAGAACCAATTGGAATGGGAATTGAACTTCTTGAAGGACAACATGATCGTTAACATCGTAAGCTATAAAGGTGAAATCCTTGGTATCAACATGCCGAACAACGTTGAGCTTAAGGTAGTTGAGACAGAGCCAGGCGTTAAAGGCAACACGGCTCAAGGTGCAACGAAGAACGCGACAGTGGAAACTGGCTTGAACGTTCAAGTGCCACTCTTCATCAACGAAGGCGATGTACTGCTTATCGATACACGCGAAGGCAAGTACATTTCTCGTGCCTAATTATTGAATACGTATTTTAATAAGCCCTGAGTGCCCTGTGCATTCGGGGCTTTTATAATTTAACGTACCGCATTGGTAAAATTGTGCTATAATATGCTATTAAAAGAAAGTGCAAGCATTTCTAGTTCATAGGGTGGGAGTGAGTCAGTGTGGCACTATATGTCATGAAGTTCGGAGGCAGCTCAGTAGGAGATATTGAGAGAATGAAGCGGGTTGCCAAACGAATCGTAGAAAAAAAACAAGAAGGCCACCAGTGTGTTGTTGTTGTATCAGCAATGGGAGACACGACGGACGAATTAATCGATCAATCGAAAAGCTTGAATGAGAATCCTCCTGCACGTGAAATGGATATGCTGCTCACGACAGGCGAGCAAATCTCGGTAGCGTTGTTATCCATGGCCGTCCATCAGCTTGGTCACCAAGCGATGTCTATGACCGGATGGCAGGCTGGATTCCGAACAGACGGTACATACGGCAGGGCACGTATTGTCGACATACAGTCTGAACGGGTGAAAAATGCACTGCAGGAAGGTCAGATTGTAATTGTGGCTGGATTCCAGGGGATGTCGGAAGTCGGAGAAATAACAACATTAGGCCGTGGAGGCTCAGATACGACAGCCGTTGCGCTGGCTGCTGCTATTCAGGCGGATGTATGTGAGATTTATACGGATGTTGACGGCATATACTCTACAGATCCTCGAATCGTAAACTGTGCCCGGAAGCTGAAGGAAATATCCTATGACGAAATGCTGGAGCTGGCTAACCTAGGGGCAGCCGTATTGCACCCGCGTGCAGTAGAATACGCCAAGCACAATTCAGTGTGTCTTGTTGTTCGATCCAGCTTTAACTACAATGAGGGGACAATCGTGAAGGAGGAAGCTACAATGGAACAGGGTGTAGTCGTTAGTGGCATCGCATATGATAAGAATGTAGCGCGTATTAGCATTTTGGGCGTCGCTGATTTGCCGGGAGTATTGGCGAAGGTATTCGGAGCGCTTGCAAATGAACATATAGATGTAGATATTATTGTACAGAGCGGTGTATTAAACGGTGAGGCAGACTTCTCCTTCACGACAGCACTTGCTGATTGTGAGCGGGCAGTATCCGTTATTGAGAACATTCGCGGTGAGGTTCCATACCGTGAAGTTACATCAGAGCGAGATTTGGTGAAAATTTCGATAGTAGGGGCTGGTATGGTTAGCCATCCGGGTGTTGCTGCTAAAATGTTCGACATTATCTCCCGGACGGGAGTCAGCATTAAAATGGTGAGCACCTCTGAAATTAAAGTATCCTGTGTTGTGGCAGCTGATAACCTGCATGATATTATTCGAGCTCTTCATACAGGCTATGGCTTGGACACAATGGAAACAGCATTCGTAGGCGGTCCTCAAGATCGTAGATAACGGACTGCATTTATTAGAACCTATCAATAATCCATCTGCTTATCTGCAATAATAGTGCGGTTATACCTGCGGCCATTAACGGCCCTACCGGAATGCCGCGCAGAAGAACGATCCCAATGATTGACCCTGCCACTAGGCCGACAATCATTTGCGGATCGTTTTTTAATAGCTCCAGTCCTTTGCCATTCATAGAGGTGGCAATAGCCCCGCCCGCAAGTGCCATCATACCTGGCCAGGAAGATAGGGCTGACCATAGGTCGTGGGTAGTGATTCGCTCTGCCGCAAAGGGAACAAGCACGGCAATGGTGAGAAATAATAATCCGAACTCCAATCCACGACGTTCAATGGTAGGAAGATAGCGCTCTAAATGGACAAGCTTAACGATGAGTAATATACATGCGGCAGTTGTAATAATTGGAGATCGGCTAACGAGACCTATGAGTATGAGTGTAACGAGTACAAATTCACCATTCATGTATCATGCTCCTCAAGAGAGAGTTGTTCATACCATCGTGTGCCGAAGACTGTAGTCATTTCCAATGTATGAACAAGCCCCTCTGCTTTAGAACATAGACCGTCTGGCGCCCTGCTCGTAATTGTGACGTTTATGATGATATAAACGGCTTCATCGTGTGGTTGTCTGTAAGAATGGGGACGAG